>NZ_CP048106.1:4120000-4344619 GCF_010092985.1 Pontibacter pudoricolor
AATCTTCGGCCAGCCGCTGGCCGACCAGATCACAAACTGGTTATACTTTTTAGCATCGCAGATACAGCGCACGTTGGTGTTGCCCGAATAAAATGCCAGCAGCGAAGTCACCTGGTAATCTATGCCGGTTATCTGAAATGGAGCCAGGGTAGCATGTTTGGTACTCAATTGCTTTACCCGTTGCCCTAGTTGCTGCCACCCCGCCAGGCGCTTTAGGCCATCGTTGCGCACCGTAACTATACGACTCAGTCCTGTATAATCCTGCAGCATAGGATAGAGGAAAAACAGCCAGCATACGCCTGTCAGGCAAAAGGCTATACGTGCTTGCAGAAAACGTTTTTCTTGTACAATCAGGTAGGCAATTCCAATCGGGAGTAGCAGGCAGCCTATGTTATACCAATTAACCTCTACGCGCTTCACCAGCGCCACGCACGTAAACAGCAGCAGGCTTCCGACAGTTGGGATAAGAAGGAGCGTGAGTTTTTGTTTATCTGCTGGGGGAAAAGGCCGGAATTTGAAACTTAAGACACGCAAAAGAAGGAGCAGGAAGAAGGGCGAGTTCATTAGAATAAAACCGCCGAAAAGCTCTGCCAGGTTCTTTGCTGTGTGGGGAATGACCATTTCCGATCCGGCTCCCGCCAACTGCATCAGGTGCCGCTGCATGATCCAGTTGTGGTTGTAATTCCACCAAAATTGCGGCAGGTTAAAAGCCAGCACAAGCGTCAGTACCAATGTCTGCCCGGCCAGGTAACGCTTGCCGCCCCGAAGAAAGAAGGGCACCAGCAGGAAGAGCAGGAAGAAAAGCATGGCCTGCTTCGAAAGGCAGCCCAACCCGAAGCTAAGTCCGGTAAGCATCCAATAACGCAACGTGTTGTGTTGCAAAGCTTTCAGGAAGAAGTAAAGCGTAGTTACCCAAAAGAAAAGTAACAGCGAGTCGGTGGTGAAAAAGGTGGAAGCCAGCATGAAGTAGGGCATTATGCTGAGAATCATGGTGGCCAGAGACGCGAGCAGTTTATCGTCGAAAAGCAGCAGACTGACCTTATACAGTGCGTAAAGCGTGGCAGCCCCAAAAGTTAAGGCCGTCATCCTGATCACGAGTTCATGACTTCCGAAAATGGAACTGGTTAGCAGGTTTACCCAGGCTATAAGAGGTGGCTTTGAGTAATAAGCCCAATCCGGATGCTTAGACCAGAGCCAGTACTGCGCTTCTTCCGAAAATAAGTTGTATCCTGAAAGCAGGAATCCTATTCGAAAGCAACCGTACAGGCACCAGTAAGCAACCCGGGAAGTAAAGGACATCTGTTGTGTAAGTATATTGTATTTTTTAGCTATATTTTATTGAGCATGTAAACTTTTAAACGAACTTTTCAGAAAGCTGTTCAGGCATTGGAGATAAAAGTGTAGTTAGCAGAAAAGCATAATGAACCGGAGGTTTAGAAGCGGCGTAAGACACCTATAAAACAAAAGCGGCAGCCATAGTTGGCTGCCGCTTTTGCTATCGTAGAAACGCAACATTTTGCGTCGTAATTCAGACCATTAATACCCAAAAAGCTCTTTTAATGTCAGCTGCTTCACTTTGCCGTATTTCTCCAGTTCTTTAAAGTTCAGCTTGTCTTTAGAGCCGATCACAAGTATAGCCTGTGGCTGGGCTCTTACATACTTCTGCTGGAACTCCTTCATCTGGTCAAAAGTCATGGTGTTGGCGCTTTGGTACACATCCTGACGGATATCGTACGTCAGGCCCAGCTTTTTAGCACGCTCGTAATTGAACAGGATATCGGATTTGGTGATGCGCTCTGTAGAAATGCTGTTACGAAGCGCCGCCTGTGCGTTCTGGAAGTTTGCATCTGCCAGTGGCATATCCGTTAATAAAGCCTGCATACCAGCCATGGCTTCAGATAGTTTATCGGCCTGCGCCCCGATGTACGACACCAGGTAGTTAGCGCGATCTTTCTTGGCCGCTGTACTATAGCTTGAGTAAGTAGAGTAGGCAAGCGCTTTAGACTCACGCAGGTCCTGGAACACGATGCCGCCCATGTACTCGTTATACAAACGCACAACCGGAATAATGTCTTTGCTGTAAGGTACAGATTTGCTCAGGAATATCATCTCGGCCTGCACCATGTTATAGTCTGCCCAGTATACAGTCGGTTGTGTAAAGTCGATCTCCTTAAATACTTTCTCGGCAGGTACCGGCTTTAATGTGGCTGGTACGTTATGGCCCGCGTTAAGAGCAACTGTCAGCTTATCTGTTTCACGTGGACCGTAGTATAGTACGCGGTGTTCGTAGGTCGGAATGCTCTTGATGATGTTTACCAATTCCTGTGGTTTTACAGCCTTCAGTTCTTTCTCGCTTAGTACCGTGTTGAACGGGTTCTTCGGGCCATACTTGGCATAGTTCATCATGGCTTGCTGCAGAATAACGCCTTTGTTTTTCTTGGCATCATCGCGGGCTTTCAGCATACCGGCCACCATATCGTTCAAGGCCTTCTGGTCTGGTTTTGCATTGGCTAATACACTCTCGAACAGGTTCAGGCCTTTCTCGAAGTTCTCATCCAAACCTGTTAAGCTTACATACACCTGGTCTCCTGAAGAGAAAACATCAAACGAAGTGCCCAGCTTGTAAAACTCTTTCTGTAGTTCTTCGGCAGTATACTTGTCGGTACCCAGGTACTTCAGGTAGTTAACGGCCATGCCCAGTTTAGGGTCGTTGTTGGTGCCCATATCCAGGATGTAGTATAGCTGGAACAGGCCGTTGTCTTTGTTTTTAGTGTAAAGCAGCGGAATGTTTTGCTTCAGTTTTGACTCTGTGATGTCTTTTTTATAGTCGATGAACACAGGCTGCAGTGGTGCTACTTCTTTCGCCATAAACGCTTTGTAGTAATCCGACTGTGCATCACGGTTAACAGCAACCGGTGTAATGGCAGGCTTTTCTACTTTTTGTGCGTTAGGGTCTTTGCCAGTCTTCTTATAGATCAGCACATAGTTATTGTTATTGAAATACTTGTTTGCCACATCCATTACATCCTGCTTGGTGATCTGTGCATACGCTTCAGGGCGGCTAACATATTTATCCCAGGGCATATCATAAATAAAAGCAGATACAAAGGCATCAGCGCGGTTGCTGTTGTCTTCATAGGCTTTCATGGTGTTTATTTTGTCGTTGTTCACCACAGCCTGTAGCAGCGACTCATCAAACTGGCCTTTCTTGATCAGGTCAAGCTGCTGCAATAACAGGTCCCGAACCTGGTCTAAGGTCTGGCCCTGGCGTGGCATACCCGTCATACGGAACATGCCGTAATCTTTCATCGGGGTATCATAGGCATAAGCCTGTAGCACTTTCTGCTGCTGGTTCAGGTTAAGGTCTACTAAACCGGCCTGGCCGTTATAAAGCAAATTGCTGATCATCTGGATCACCAAGGCATCCTTAGAGTTGATGTCCGGTGTACGGAAAGCGATGGATACGTTCTCTGCATCCGGGCCCAGTACTTCCTTCACGATCGGCTTCTGGATCGGTTTCTCCTGGGCAACATCAAATGCGGGCTCAGGCTGCTTCTCCATAGTTCCCCAGTACTTGTCAATCAGTTTTATAGTTTGGTCGAAATCAATGTCGCCGCTCATGGCAATGGCCATGTTGTTCGGAATGTAGTACTTGTTATAATACTTTTTGATCTCGGTGATAGACGGGTTTTTCAGGTGCTCAATCGTTCCTATAGTTGACTGTGAACCATACTGGTGTGTCGGGAAAAGGGCTGCGCTGATCGCTTCCTGCACTTTCCAGCCATCGTTATCCAGCGTACGGTTTTTCTCTTCGTATACTGCTTCCAGTTCGGTATGGAAAATACGAGGTACCATGTCAGCAAAACGGTCTGCTTCCAGTTCTACCCAGCGCTCCAGTTGGTTGCTCGGGATGTCGTTTACATACACGGTCTGGTCTACCCAGGTATATGCGTTCGTTCCTTTTGCTCCGATAGCACCTAAAATCTTATCGTACTCGTTGGCAATGGCATACGTAGCAGCTACACCCGAAACTGAGTCTATTTGGGCGTATATTTTTTTGCGGGCTGCCTCGTCTTTTGTTGCTCTGTACTTTTCGTAAAGTGCTTCTATTTTATCCAGCTCTACTTTCTCTTTTTCCCAGTTCTGGGTACCCAGTTCGGTAGTGCCTTTAAACACCATGTGCTCCAGGTAGTGCGCCAGGCCGGTAGCATCGGCAGGGTCGTTTTTAGCGCCGGCACGCACTGCAATGTATGTCTGTATGCGTGGTGCTTCTTCGTAATCCGTTAAGTAAACTTTCAGGCCGTTATCCAGGGTATAGATGCGGGCATTCAGCGGGTCGTTTGGCGCTGTTTCGTATTTGTACTCCTTTTCGGTTTTGACCGCAGAGGAAGCCTCGGTTGTTGCCTGTGTCTGGTTGATCTCATTTTTACACTGGGTTAATGTAAAAGCAGACGCAACCAAAAACAGAGATAATCCCTTTTTGACTGTCATAGTTTGGTTTTTAAGTAATGATGTAACTATACGAAGATAGTTTATTACAGATTAAAAATCAGTATCCAGGCCGAAGCGCTGTTTCATATCTACAATAACCGGGAATTTCTCTGCCAGGTAGTTGAATTTATCCTGCGAAGTATAGAGTTTTCGGCTATCGTCCTGCACTTCTACTACCTCTGCCCGCAGCTTAATCGTTCTGTTACCGGTTTCGCTTCTCAGCTCCCGAACTATATCCCGGTAAATGGCTGTAAACTGGTCCATCATCACGTGGTTATCCAGGTGCAGGATGATCTCGTTATCAGGCCCCATATGATACTGGCGGTTCAGGAGTGTAAACTCCATCATATTCTCAGCCTTCTTACGGCGCAGTATTGCATGCCAGACCGTTTTCAGCCTTGCCTCATCTATGGGCACTATAGCGCCATAGTTTGTATCCTCTTCCTCGGCAGCTGCTGCAACTTCGGCTACGGCAGCAGGGGCATTATTCAGGTCTTTTAAACTAGGCAGTTTGCTTAGCTTTTTTGGCGGCGGCAGCTGCACTTTTGCACGCGATGGCTCCGGGGCAGCCTGTGCCTTTGGTGCAATATGCGCATCCGGGGTTACCTCTACAGGCTTAGGTGGTTGCTGTAAACCTTCAGACGGCACCTGGTTTGGTACGTGTGGCTGCTGCAACTGCTCCGACGGCACATTGCCCGGCGCAGGCTGTTGCATCTGCTGCGATGGAACCGTGCCCTGTGCATGAGCAGGCTGCATTACTGCAGAAGGAATGGCACCTGAAGATGCGGTAGAGGCGGGTGCCGGCGCTGCTACCTTAGCTTTTTTACGTCTGCTCCTTCGTTAGCAAAACTCAGGGCTGCGTTCAGGTGTGCCAGTTTCATCAGGCATAACTCTACATGCAGGCGCTGGTTCTTGCTGCTTTTATAGTTGGTGTCGCAGGTGCTTACCACGTTCAGGCCCGATAACAGGAACGAAACCGTAGACTTCTGAGATTGCTCGGCATATTTCGCTTTAATATTATCCGACACTTCCAGCAACTGTACCGTCTGCACATCTTTGCACACCAGTAAACTACGGAAATGCTCTGCTATACCCACCAGGAAGTTATGCGCATCAAAACCATTCTTCAGAATTTCGTCGAATAACAACAAAGCGCCCGGAAGATTTTGCTCCAGCAGATGGTCTGTCAAACGGAAATAGTAATCGTAATCAAGTATGTGCAGGTTCTCGACAGTAGCTTTGTAGGTGACATTGCTTCCCGAGAAGGTTACCATCTGGTCGAAGATCGACAGGGCATCGCGCAGGGCTCCGTCTGCTTTCTGAGAGATCAGGTGCAGGGCATCCGGCTCAGCCTGTATACTTTCTTTCTGGGCTATACTTCCCAAATGGCGCACCATATCATCTATCCTGATTCTGTTAAAATCGAAGATCTGGCAACGCGAAAGTATAGTTGGGATGATTTTGTGGCGCTCCGTAGTAGCAAGTATAAAAATGGCGTAGCTCGGCGGCTCTTCCAGGGTCTTCAGGAATGCGTTAAAGGCCTGGTTCGAGAGCATGTGCACCTCATCTATAATATAGATCTTGTACTTGCCGGTTTGCGGCGCATAACGCACCTGCTCCACCAGGTTGCGGATATCCTCTACTGAGTTGTTGGAAGCCGCATCGAGCTCATGGATATTAAATGAGCTGTTGCTGTTAAAGCTGCGGCACGATTCGCACTCGTTGCAGGCTTCTGTTTCCGGGGAGATATTCTGGCAGTTAATGGTTTTTGCCAAGATACGGGCACAAGTCGTTTTGCCCACACCACGCGGCCCGCAGAAAAGGAAAGCCTGCGCCAGATGCTTGCTGCTGATGGCGTTTTTAAGGGTGTTGGTGATATGGTGCTGCCCCACCACGCTATCGAACGTGGCCGGACGGTATTTACGCGCTGATACTACAAAATTTTCCATTACTACAAAGATAACGATTCTGAAGCTCAGTTGCGACGGCTTTTTATCCAGCAGTTTTCCATAGAGTTATCCACTTTTTTATACTTCCATAACAACAGCTGTAGCAGAATAATGCACTGACGATTCAGCTAAATAGAGTGTTAAAAGCGGGTTTGTTTTATTAAGAAATCAGGAGTGTTAAGATTGTATATTTTTTATAGTTGCTATAGTTGAGTAAGTTCTTTATTAACCTCTTGGTGTTCTGCTGCTTTGTAAGCAGGTTCTTTTGGGGATCGCGGGGTTTAAAGCCTGTAATAAGTTAATATCCAAATATATGTATATCTGATTTGCAGGTGTAAGATAACTTAAAATTCTTAAGAAGTATATAATTATACCATTTTTAATTTATATAATTAAAATGATCAACATATTGAAATATAGCACGTAGATGATTGAATTATTCCTGTAGAATCTTTAACACTTTAACAATAAGTTTATGAAAACACGATTACGTGCTTATTCGCGGCTGGCCCTGCTACTGGCTATGCTGTTCGGAAGTTTGTTTTCCTATGCACAGGGAAATAGCCAGGCCGGGAAAAAAGAAATCCCACAGGTTGCTCTTGAGCATATCAGGAACAACAAGCAGAAACTCAATGTGAACGATGAAGACATTTCAGACTTAGAGCTTAGCAGTGAAACAGACAGTAAGAAAAGTGGTGTAAAGCATTACTACATAAAACAGCTTTACCAGGGTGTAGAGATCTACGGCGCCATTACCAACCTGAGCATTAACCGGGAAGGCAGTGTAATTAATGTGGGCAACCGGTTTCATAAAGAGATAGGTAAGAAAGTAAAAGGAGACCAGCCAGGGTTAGATGCCGCTGGGGCAGTGGCAGCAGCAGCCAGGTACCTGGGATTATCAGTTAAGGGGTCGTTAACCGTACTTGAAAGAGGTAAGGGCAGAAATAAAGAAGTTACCTTCTCGAAAGCCGGTATTTCGCTGGAGCCTATAGCTGCCAGACTGGTTTACCAGCCCATGCCGGATGGTAGCTTAAGACTGGCCTGGGAGGTATCTATTTACGAACTGGATGCGCTTAACTGGTGGAATTTAAGATTGGATGCTACCACCGGCGAAGTACTGGATAAAGACAACATGGTGGTGCATTGCCAGTTCGAGAATAATGGCCCGGGTGGCAAATTTTTGCATGACGAACATGATCACACGCTTATACCTCCTTATGTAGCAGCGCCACAGGCAGTGCCGGCCATGATGGCAACAAGCAATGCCTATAATGTGTATGCCATGCCCCTCGAGAGCCCAAGCCATGGCAGCCGCTCTTTGGTAAGCACTTCCGCTGCTGATGCCAAGGCATCTCCAAAAGGCTGGCACCACTCCCCGGAAGGTACATTTACAACTACACGTGGTAACAACGTATTTGCCTACGAAGACCCGGACAACAACAACAACTATACAATAAACTATAGCCCGGATGGTGGTGCCAGCTTTAATTTTGATTTTCCGATAGATTTTACGAAGCAGCCGGTAACGTACAGAGATGCGGCAACTTCCAATTTGTTTTACTGGAACAACATGGTACATGATGTCTGGTACCAGTATGGGTTTGATGAAATGAGCGGCAACTTCCAGTATGATATATTTGGGAGAGGCGGCAAAGGCAATGACCCGGTTTTAGCGGAAGCGCAGGACAGCAGAAATATACCACTCCCTCCGCCTGGAGTAACTACCCGTAACAATGCCAACTTCTCAACCCCAAGAGATGGTTTTGTTCCGCGTATGCAGATGTACCTGTGGGATGGTATTCCTGATCCGGACTTGTTCAGTGTTACAGCGCCAGCAACTATAGCTGGTAGTTATGTTGCCGTGCAGGCTGCCTTTGGTCCGAGACTGACCTCAACGCCTGTAACAGGAAAGCTTGTGGTGGCACAGGCTGGTACCGGTAACCCGGCAGAAGGGTGTAGTGCTTACTCTAACGCGGCCGCCATTGCCGGAAACATTGCGGTTATTTACAGAGGTAGCTGCGAGTTTGGCGTAAAAGTTTTAAATGCTCAGAATGCAGGAGCTATAGCAGCTATAGTTATCAATAATCAACCGGGTGCTTCGTCAATGGGTGTGGGCGCAACAACTACTCCAATAACTATATCATCTGTTATGGTGAGCCCTGAAACGGGAGCAAAACTTGTGGAGCAATTAAATAATGGTGTTGAAGTTCTGGTAAAATTAAAAGACGATGGCTCCGGACCGGAATTCGATGGCGACCTTGATAACGGTATTATAGTTCATGAGTATGGCCACGGTATCTCAAACCGTTTAACAGGCGGACCAGATGTAACAGGTTGTTTAGCTTCGGCAGTGCTTATCAATAATGTAGTTGTTAGTACCGAGCAGATGGGAGAAGGCTGGAGCGATTGGTTTGGACTGATGATGACCATGAGGCAAGGCGACACCCGCGAAAAAGTTAGAGGCATTGGTACGTACGTATCAGCGCAGCCAACTACAGGTAACGGCATCAGGCCGGCACCTTACAGTACCAGTTTCGGGGTAAATAATTTTACGTATGCTGCCACAAATAACCCAGCCATATCTGCTCCTCACGGTGTAGGTTTTGTGTGGGCTACCATGCTCTGGGACATGACCTGGGACCTGATAGATAAGTATGGTTACGACCCAGATCTTTACAACGGAACAGGTGGTAACAACATGGCCATGCAACTGGTAATTGACGGGCTTAAGCTGCAACCATGCAGACCAGGTTTTGTAGACGGACGCAATGCGATATTGCTGGCAGACAGAATGAATAACGAAGGTGCCAACCAGGAACTGATCTGGAAAGCTTTTGCAAAACGTGGATTAGGGTTTAGTGCCAGCCAGGGCTCAAATCTTAGAAGGGATGACCAGGTGCAGGCTTTTGATCTGCCTGCTACGTATGCCTGCACCATACCTTTAAATGTAGCTGCTGTGCAGTCTTCTACAATTTATACCGGCGGAGTAGCTAACAACCTGTACATTGGTTATGGTCCTAAAAGTGTAGTGCTTCAGGCCAGTGGCGATGCGACAAATACTTATAGCTGGAGCCCGGCAACTGGTTTAAGCAACGCTAAAATTGCAAACCCTGTGTTTACGCCGACCGCTGCCGGTACTTATACATTTACCGTTACTGCCACAAATGCGGACCAATGCATTAAAACAAAAACCATAACTATAAATGTGGTAGATGTGCGTTGCGGCGATAACAAGAAGAGAGACAAAGTACTGGTATGCGTTGATGGGGAGAACAACTGTGCAGATTCGAAAGCTGTGAATATGATGCTGACCAAAGCGGGCGGTAAGTTAGGTGATTGCAACCTGAATATCAGTGCCCCTGTTACGGCAACAACAGTGTCAGAATTAGCTGTAGCTGAAACAGATGATTTTGTGCAGAGTTATCCGAACCCATTCTCTGAAAGTACTACCATCGTATTTAAGGCAAAAGAAACCGGCTATACAGTACTGAAAGTTTATGATATAACCGGCCGCGAGATAGAAACTCTGTTTGAAGGTAATGCCGAGCGTGGTGTGACGTACAACCATAGCTTTAAAGCCGGAGATAAGCGGGCAGGGATATACATTTACAAAATCGTTAACGGGAACACAAGCCGTTCAGGAACGATGGTTCTGATCAAGTAACTTTTCATTTTAAAACAACATTGGATCAGGCTGTAGCTTTACCTGCTACAGCCTGATTTTTGTTTTTTTACACATCAGCTTTCAAGAAGCAGGTTTTTATAAGGGTTTCAATTGTTACTTTACATTTAACAGAACTCTAAACTGATGCATAGTAATAGTATAATGTTAATTTTCTGATATGAGTAAAATAAGGAAACAATACTTGTTTAGCTTATTCAGACTGTTATGTATAAAAAGGTGCATGTTACCTTTTGCCCTTTTTATTCCTGTGTTATGATTTTCTGAAGTATTAGCTTTAGTCATCAGTCAGTAATCTAATGCAGGTGTTGTATCTAAAAGCCCAGCCCATGAAAAATTTCTTCAGCCTATTTGTGAGATTTATATTGTTGCTGGTTGCCTTGCTAAAAGTTGACCTGGTAATGGGGCAGGAGATAGCCGCTGCTAAAGATAAGGCTGAACTATACGTGGCTGCTAAAATCTCGGATAGCCCGTTCGGGCAAGAGTCTGGTCACACCACAACTATAGCAAAGAGTAAAGCTGCTATTGAGAAACAACCTACCACGCTCGGTAATACATCAGAAACTGAGAGATTAAAACTATGGGTTGCCCATAAAACATTCAGTACTAAAAAAACACTGGGCTTTACCTTAAAGCAGCCTGGTAACTATAAACTGGAGGTGCTTGATATGCAGGGAACTATAGTTGCTGTGCTAGGCGAGGGTTTCGGGCAGGAGAGGGAGGAACTGACGTTCCAGTTTAAAGGAGAGAAGCTGCCAGCAGGAACCTATATTGGCAGGCTTATAACAGAGGACGAAGTAACTTCTACCCGGTTTATTCTAAAGTAACCTATAGTTTACCTTACCGCTTTATAACCACCCACTATTCCTTGTTTGGTAAGCACCAGTTGCCATAGTTGGTTGTTACGCGCCCGGAACGAGCCGGCACTGGAGAGCAGGTAATATTTCCACATGCGGTAAAAGCGTTCGCCATATTCACCTTGCAGTTGCTCCCAGTTGTGGTTAAAGTTCTGGAACCAGGCCATTAGGGTATGGTCGTAGTAAGGGCCGAAGTTATGCCAGTCTTCCACTATAAAAAGATGCTCCATGGCAGTGCCCAGTTGTTTAACAGAAGGTATCAGGCAGTTTGGGAAGATATACGTGTCCGTAAATGGGTCGGCAGTTACTTTTGAGAAGTTTACACCAATAGTATGCAGCATAAAAAGGCCTTCTTCTTTAAGGCAGCGGTGTGCAACCTGCATAAAGGTTCTGTGGTTACGGTAACCCACGTGCTCAAACATCCCTACAGATACTATATGGTCGAACTGCTCACGGACATCACGGTAATCCTGCAGGCGTATTTCTACAGGTAAGCTTTTACATATTTCCCTGGCCAGCGCTGCTTGCTCTTTTGATACGGTTACGCCCACTACTTCAACACCATAGTTCTCAGCCGCAAATTTGGCAAAGCTTCCCCAGCCGCACCCAATATCCAGCACGCGCTGGCCCGGCTGTAAGTATAATTTCCGGCAGATCAGGTCGAGCTTGTTTTCCTGGGCCTGGTCCAGGTTATCAGCATCTTTCCAGTAACCGCAACTATAGACCAGGCGCTTGTCGAGCATGAGTTGGTATAGTTTGTTGCCGATATCGTAGTGGCGTTGTGCGTTTCGGGCGGCTTTTCCTTTGCGCTGCAGGTTAAAAAGCTTTGCCAGTAACAGGTGAAATACCGATTTCCAGCCAAGCCTTGCCTGTTTATACAGATCAGCCCTTATTACGTTAAAAACAAACTGATCTATTTGTTGGCAATCCCACCAGCCATCCATGTAAGATTCGCCCAGCCCCAAGGTGCCCTCGCTGAGCAGGCGCTTATAAAACCGGTTGTCGTGCACCTGCAGATCCCACGGGTCAGGACCATTGATCTTAACATCCGCAGTTTTTAAAATGGCAATTACTTGCTGGTTCAGGCCTGATGCACGCATATTTCTATAGTTTGTGGTAAGCTGCTGATAACTATAGGTTTATGTTTGTATCTATGAACGTGAGTTGCTGATAATGGTTGATGAGCGCTGTTGTTGTTACAGGTTAAATGGCAGTAACTATAGGTCGGGCTATTATACTATAGTTTGTTCTAACTTTAAGCCTACGGATATAGATTCAGTTGCATACGAAGTTGCTTCATAACTATTCTCTGTACGCTTCCCGGATCAGTTAATTTTGTTACCTGTTACATCGTATAAAGTGTGGCAACCACTACTATCGCACCGCTCAGTAACATCAGTAAACTATAGGCAAACGCCAGTAACGAGAATTTGTAAACGGTGCGCCAGCGCGAGCTACTATAAATATTCCGCATAGACCTGTATATATACCACAGAATCGCTGCAACCCCGAATAACTGTATCCAGTCATCCATAAAAGGGAGCATCCAGTCTAAAATAATAAGGAAAGACCCGAACAGGAAAAGAAACGAGTGCACGTGTATGGAATAGATCAGGTGCTCAACATAAAACTTCTTCGATCTATAGTTTACCAGCTTTAAGATAAGGGCAAACAAGGGCAGCAGTATGAACATCATTTTAGGCAGATGACTTACCAGTTTGTTCTTGAAAAGTTCGCTGCTCAGATCGTCGTCCATCACCTTCCGCAGTTTAGTCTGTACTGAGTTTGTTATTGCATTGTCGCCGCCTAGCGTTAAGGATGACTTTTTCCCTTCTGCTGTAGTTGGGGCGGCGTTAGTATTTACCTTGGAGCTGTTGCCGGTACTATCTGTAATTGCCTGTGCATTATCGAGAAGAGAATAGGTATAGTCTCCTGCTTTTTCAGATACGGTATTGCCTACAATATTTTTTAATGTCTCGGCATCTTCTTTTGATATAGCATTTTCTTCTGCAGCATTTTCTTTAATAATGTCTTTTTTGTTGCTGTTTGAATTAGCAGTAAAAAGGAAAAAGAATAAAATGCTGATAAAGATGTACATGCTGACCGGGTTGAGGTGCGAAGCACGTTTTCCAGCAAAATACTCCTTGGTTAAATAGCCCGGCCTGGTGAGAAGTGGGATGATACTGGTGGCGAACTTCGACTCAAAATGGAAATAATGACCTACACTATGCAGCACCAGGTGCAGAAAGTTCTCACGCAGTTCCAGGTTCTCCTGTCCGCAGCTTGGGCAGTATTTATCAGGAACTATAGTGTCGCAATTCAGACAGTTTTTTTCAGAGCGATAGTGTTTTTTCATAAGGAATCAAGCCTGACGTAACTCAAAAATAAGCAATCAAATCTTTATTCTTTAACACGGATAAATAAATATTTAACAATGGCTATATTCTGAAATGCAAACTATAAAACAACAAAGGCAGTTGCCAGGAGCAACTGCCTTTGTTTATACATAACAAGCTTAACAATACCTGCGGTTTATGCATTAATAGGGCTTGGCAGAGTGTGATTTCGATTTGGCGTCTTCCACACCTTGTTCGCCGGAAATGTTGCCCAGCGGGCCATCCGTACCTTCAATAATATTGTGCTTCAACATTTTCTTTGCTTCTGTAACGGCACGCTCTATACTTTCCTTAACCCGTCGGCCATAATCTTCGTCGGCTTGTGTAAAGTAACTCAGCATTTTTTCCTGGATGCGCCGGTCGCAGTTGGCCAGGTCGTTGCCAAGGTTATTGATCAGCTCATCACGTTCCCAGTCTTCGAAGTTGCGGTATGTTTCACCGGCCTGGCCAAAGTGATTGGTCCGGTCGATGTGCTGGCGCACCAGGTTGGCTTCGTAGCGCGGCGTATAGTCTTTACCAGTCTTTGGAGCTTCCTGTAAACCGCCTAAAATAGATGGCTCATAGTTGACATGGATATTCTGGCCTTCCGCAAAATCGGTATTAAATGCCATCTGGCCGCCGCGCTGGTTAGTTGCCACATGGGTTTTAGCCGCATTTATAGGCAACTGTAAATAATTGGCCCCAACACGGTAACGTTGTGTATCGGAATATGAGAACGTACGGCCCTGCAGCATTTTGTCATCCGAAAAGTCAAGGCCATCCACCAGCACACCGGTCCCGAAAGCCGACAGTTCAACTTCATTAAAGTAATCGACCGGGTTGCGGTTCAGGGTCATTTTGCCAACCGGGTACCACGGGAACTGCTCTTTTGGCCATAGTTTGGTATCGTCCAGCGGGTCAAAATCCAGTTCCGGATGCTCATCGTCGCTCATGATCTGCACGTTCAGTTCCCATTCCGGAAAATCACCGCGTTCAATGGCTTCGTACAGATCCTGGGTGGCGTGGTTAAAGTTTTTGCCCTGTATTTCCTGCGCCTCCTTCTGGGTCAGGTTCCGGATGCCCTGCTTTACCGGTTCCCAATGATATTTTACCAGTACGGCTTCGCCATCGGCATTCACCCATTTATAGGTATTTACACCGGAACCCTGCATTTGCCTGTAGTTGGCCGGTATGCCCCACGGTGAGTACAGGAAGGTAACCATGTGGGTAGCTTCCGGCGTGCCCGAGAAAAAGTCGAAAATACGTTCCGCGCTCTGTATGTTGGTGACCGGGTCTGGTTTCTGGGAGTGGATCAGGTCAGGGAATTTCATGGCATCGCGGATGAAGAATATCTTGAGGTTGTTGCCTACCAGGTCCCAGTTGCCGTCTTCGGTATAAAATTTAACGGCAAAGCCACGCGGGTCGCGCAATGTTTCAGGCGAGCCGGAAGGATGGCCTACAGTAGAGAAGCGAACGAAAGTTGGTGTCTCTTTGCCTTTCTGAAATACTTTAGCGCGTGTGAATTTCTCGATGGAGTCGTTGCCTACCTTGCCGTATGCTTCGAACACACCGTGCGCTCCGGCACCACGCGCATGCACCACACGCTCCGGCACACGCTCCCTGTCGAAGTGAGAGATCTTCTCGATGAAGTGGTAATTCTCCATGGTAGCAGGGCCGCGATTACCAACTGTTCTGATGTTCTGGTTATCGGTTACGGGATGGCCCTGGCGGGTGGTGAGCTGGCGGTCTTTGTTTTCTTTGCCTTTTTTGCCATTGCTTAAGCTGGCGGTGCGGTACTTTTTGTTTTCGTTCATAGCGCGATACCGGTTGATGATTAATAAGTTAACTTAACTTAACCAGTATACTCTATCTTAATAGGTTATGTTCATAGATTATATCTATATCTAACTTCGAAAAATCTATAATAAGATTATTTAAGTGAAATGAAGGATGTCGGGATTTTTTAGATTTTATAGTTGCTCAGATGAGAGGTGCCCTGTGGCTAAATCTCAAAAGATCAGCTTAAAAGTACTTCCAACACCTTGCTGGCTGTTAACTTGAATAGTTCTCCTTCATGCCATTGTTGGTGTTTTTACCAACAATTCACTTCCCGTATTTGCTGGTGAAAACACGCAGCAAGGGCTTGAGTTATAAATTTTCAATACCCTAAACGGGTCCGAAGTATGAAAACCCAATCTGCAAACTACAGTAAGTCTTCTCACTTAAAAGATCAGCTTAAAAGTACTTCCAACTCCTTCTTTGCTCTCGACCTGTATAGTGCCCTTGTGCAGGTGCATGATATGTTTTGATAAACTTAGCCCGATGCCGGAACCGTCTCTGTGCGAGGTAAAGAAGGGGATAAATATACTTTCCAGGAGCTCTTCGGGTATGCCGACGCCGTTATCGTGTAGTTCTATAGTTACTTTGCCGTCCTGTGGGTGCGCTACCAGCATGATCTGCGGATCTGGCCGTTCCTGAACTGCACGTTGTGCATTCGTTATCAGGTTAATAAGCACTTGCTCCACCAGGTTTACGTCTCCGTTTATAGTCAGGTCAGGAGTTGATACTTTGCAAACGAACCCGATACCTTGTTCTTCCAGGCGCGGCCGCATCAGGGTGTTTATACTTTTAAAAAGCTCCTGCACATAGATCGTGGTCAGGTTCAGGTGCTGTTGCTTGTTTAGGTTGCGGTAAAACTGTGTGAAGCGCAACAGGCCTTCGCTGCGCTTTTTAATAATGCCGATGCCTTCTTCGGTATCTTCCAATAGCTCTACATCTACGATAGCTTCAGGTTCTGAACTATAGCGTTCGCGCTCCAGGTGCAGGTGTTTTCCCAAGGTATCGGCCAGCGAGGCGATAGGTGCCACCGAGTTCATGATCTCGTGCGTCATGACGCGGAGCAGTTTCTGCCAGGCTTCGGTCTCGGTGGCATCAACGGTGGCGCTCACGTTTTTCAGGACTATAAGCAGCAGGTTGCGGTGCTGCAGGGTAAAGGCCGTGGCCGAAACCAACAGCTGTGCCTGCCCGGTTGGCAATTTCAGTTTTACCTGTGCTGTTTCCCCGGATTTTATAGTTTGCAGCGACTCGTACAGGGCAGGGTACCGGTTCTCCAGGCTGTTTATACTTTTCAGGTAAGGCACGCCCAGCATCTTTTTGAACGCATCGTTCACCCACTCTACTTCGCCGGTCTCAGCATCTACGGCCATAATACCGGTATCCACCAGCTGCAGTATGGTTTGCATGTACTGGAACTGCGCCTCGCGCTCAATGTGCAGCTGCTTAAACGTGTTGTTGATCAGGTTAAACGCTTTGTGCAGTTGCTGCAAAGAGGAGTTGGTGTTCTCGTTAAACCGTTGCGAAAAATCGCGCTGCTTTACTGCTTCCAGAAACCGGGCCAGTTCGTTATTGCTGCGGGTTACATAACGGGCCATTTCCCATAGTTGCGCCAGCATAATCAATATACCCGATGTTACCTGCAGCCAGGTATAGTTGGTCAGGTATTGTACGGTAAGGTACATCATGCCCAGCAAAAGCATGAACCGGATAAGCAGCCCGAGCTCCAGTCGCTTAGATATCATATTTGTTGAGGCGGCGGTAAAGGGCGGTGCGGGTAAGGCCAAGCTCTTTGGCAGCTTTAGAGATGTTGCCTTTGTTCTTTTCGATCACGCGGCGTATCGTTTCGCGCTCTATCTCGCTTAACGGCATATTGGTTTCTGCGGCAAACGAAGCTATAGTTTGGGTAACAGGTGCAAGTTCCATCGCCGAGAAAGTGAAATCCTGTGGCTGCAGCACGTTGTTCTCAGCCAGAATGATGGCCCGCTCTACGGCATGCTGCAATTCACGCACATTGCCCGGCCAGCTATGTTGATTCAGTTTTTGCAGGGTGGCGGGTGCAAACTCGGGTACTGGTTTATGGTTTTTCAGCGCATAGATCTCAGCAAAATGGCGGGCCAGCAATTCCACATCTCCGTGGCGCTGCCGTAGCGGAGGCAAAGTTAACTCAACGGTATTAATGCGGTAGATCAGGTCTTTGCGGAACAGGTTTTTGGCAGCCAGTTCGTAAATGGGCTCGTTGGTAGCCGATATCAGCCGGATGTCTACTGGCACGAGTGTGTTGGAACCGAGCGGTGTTACCTGCCGGTTTTGCAGCACCGTTAAAAGCTTGGCCTGCATGGCCGGCGAAATATTCCCGATCTCATCCAGAAACAGAGTGCCGCCATTAGCAGCTTCAAACCGGCCTTTGCGGTCTTCTTTGGCATCGGTAAAAGCGCCTTTCTTAAAACCGAACAGCTCACTCTCGAACAAAGTGTCGGTCAAAGCGGCTACATCCACACTTACAAAAGGCTTATTTGCCCGGAATGATTTCTCATGAAGCGCGCGTGCTACCAGTTCCTTGCCGGTTCCGTTCTCGCCCAGTATCAGCACGTTGGCTTCGGTAGGTGCAATTTTTTCGATCTTGTAAAGGATGTCCTGTATGGCTTCGGACTGGCCAAGTATCGTGGTCTGATGAGCGGCTATAGTTGTCTTGCCTGTTTTTTTGCCGTCTTTGGCGTTCAGGGCGTTGTGCAGCGTTTCGAGCAGCTTGTCGTTGTGCCAGGGCTTTACGATGAAATCGTGTGCGCCTTGTTTTAAGGATCTTACTGCCAGCTCCACATCGCCGTAGGCCGTGATCAGGATAACCGTAGCGTCTTTGTCCTTGTCCAGAATCTGGCGCAACCAGTAAAGACCTTCGTTGCCGGTGTTCAGCGCGCTTTTAAAGTTCATGTCCAGGAAAATGACATCAAACTTCTCTTTAGAAAGCAGGCTGATAAGGTTGTCCGGATTTTTCTCAGTTAATACTTCTTTTACCTCCGTTTTCAGCAGCATTTTCAGCGCAAAAAGCACGTCGGTTTCATCGTCAACTATTAAAACTTTACCGGTTTTTCCTGTGGCCATAGTACAAGCATTTCCAATTCTGATATCGAATTTAAATAAATAATGTGAAATTTTCTGAATCAGGATTTACAGGATTTTAGAATAAGCAGGATTATCTCTTTAAAATGTTAAATTGAGATTAGTGCTGCTATTGTATTCCTTTATATCTGCTGTTGAATATCTTTTTGTATTGTAGACTGTTGGCTCCAAAATTAATAAGTAGGCCCACTGGTAGATTGAAGGCAAAAACATAATTCTTGGCCTGAGCTAAATGTACATCTTCTAAATCAGTCAATGCTTTAAGTTCAACCATGATGTTATTCTCAACTATAAAGTCCGCTCTTCGACTTCCAACTTCTATATTGTTGTAATATATCGTTTGGTCTTTCTCGCGCTCGAAGCCTAATCCGACTGATTCCAACTCAATAGCCAAACAACGCTGATAAATAACCTCCTGAAAACCGTTGCCCATTGCGCTATGTACCTTCATAGCACAGCCAATAATTTTAAATGTGATGTCATCTAAACTCATAGATTGACATACGGCTGAAACTATAAATATAGAGCTGCAACTTAATTTCTAACTATAGAAATCCTGACAATCCTAAAATCCTGTAAATCCTGATTCAGACAAAAATGCTGTAACGCTACCGCACAGGTGTTCACGCTGATTGTGTATCGGAAGCGTACAGTTTTATAGTTTCTTATTTGTGTAAGTTGTTGAGCTATAGTTTGTTGTAAAAGTGGCATTCAAATTTCTATATATCTGGCAGCGTGCAGGCGATTACCTGCTGCAGTTCAAAAAAGAAGATATTTTGCTGAGCCGATAAAATTCCAAAACTATGATCAAGAACTACCTCAAAATGGCTTACCGCAACCTGCTGCGCCACAAAGTTTTTTCCCTGATCAACATATCAGGGCTGGCCCTGGGCATGACATGCAGTATCCTGATACTGCTGTGGGTGCGCGACGAACTGAGCTTTGATCGTTTTCACAAAGACACTGACAACCTGTACCGGTTAATGGAACTGCAGAGCTACCCAGGAGCCGACAACCTGACGACCGACGCTACGCCCGGTCCGCTGGCCGAAGCCCTGGAAAAAGATTTCCCGGAAATAAAACACGCTGTGCGCAGCTCTACCTGGGAATGGAAAAAGCTGCTGACCTACCAGGATAAAAGTCTGAAAGTAGATGGCCGTTACACCGATCCTGCTTTTTTTGAAATGTTCTCGTTCCCGCTGCTGCAAGGCGATGCCCGTCAGGTGTTGGCAAATCCTAATTCTATAGTTATCTCTGAGAAAGTAGCTACCCAGTTTTTTGGGTCTGCTGAAGAGGCCGTTGGTAAAATATTTAAAGTTGATAACGCTGACAGCTACAAAGTGACCGGCGTGATGCAGGATGCACCCAAGAACTCATCGATGCAGTTTGACTGGGTACTTCCTTTAGGTGATCTGATCAATCACCCGGATGGCCACTGGCTGAAAAGATGGGATAACAACGGCATCCGTACGTTTGTGCAGCTGCAACCCGGCACCGACATGGCAGCTTTTAACGAGAAAATAAAAAACCACATAACCAAGTATAGCAAAGACAACGACACAGAGCTTTTCCTGCAGCCGGTGAGCGAAATGTATTTGTATGGCAAATTTAACGGCACCAAAGTGGCCGGGGGCGGCAGAATAGAAACGGTGCGCCTGTTTTCGGTGGTCGCTGTTTTTATACTTGCCATTGCGTGTATCAACTTCATGAACCTGGCTACGGCCCGCTCTGCCAAACGCGCCAAAGAAGTAGGCGTGCGTAAAGCCATCGGGGCAAACAAATCATCGTTGATAAAGCAGTTTATGGTTGAGTCGGTGCTGGTGGCTTTTCTGGCGCTGTTTGTATCGGTAAACCTGACGGGCATACTGCTGCCGCACTTTAACGAGCTTACCGGCAAGTTTATAGAGCTGGATCTGAGCGATCCGACCTTGCTTTTACTGTTATTCGGTGTGGCTATAGTTACCGGTATTTTATCAGGCAGTTACCCGGCTTTCTTCCTGTCATCTTTCGACCCGGTGGTAGTGCTGAAAGGGGCAAGCAAAGTAAGTAAGCGCATTTCGGTTTTCCGCAAGGGCCTGGTGGTATTCCAGTTTATTTTATCCGGCCTGCTTATCATCAGCACCCTGGTAGTGTACCTGCAGTTACACTATATCCGCACTAAAAACATTGGCCTTAACCGCGAAAATGTCCTTTACTTTCAGCTGGATGGCGATCTTGGCAAAAGATATGAAGTGCTGAAGCGAGAACTGCAAAATATACCGGGCATTGTTGGCCTGAGCGCCTCCGACCAGATCCCGCTTGATATCGGCAACTCGACTGGTGATGTGCACTGGAAAGGTAAAGACCCCAATGCAAATGTGCTGTTCGGGATGATGGCCGTGGACTATAACTATGCAAATGCCATGGGTATCCAGGTAAAAGAGGGCCGCGACTTCTCGAAGGATTTTGGTACCGATACTTCTGCTTTTATCATAAACGAAGAAGCTGTGCGCCTGATGCAACTGCAGGACCCGGTGGGGCAACCTATCCAGATCTGGAATATAAAAGGGCATATTATCGGGGTAGTGAAAGATTTTAACTCCCGCTCGATGCACAGCAGCATGCAGCCGCTTATTTTAAGATTACAGGATGCAAACCAGCGGTATCTGTACACCCGCATTGCGCCAGGCCAGACACCCGAAGTACTGACAGCTGTCGAGAAGATCGTGAGAAAGCATAATCCGGCTTTCCCGTTCGAGTACCACTTCCTGGACGAAGACTTTGAACGCATGTATAAGAGCGAAGCTGTGATGGGCCGGTTAACGCAATATTTCGCCATCATCGCCATCTTTATTTCCTGCCTGGGTTTATTTGGTCTGGCCTTGTTTACAGCGGAGCAGCGCACCAAAGAGATCGGTATCCGAAAGGTGCTGGGCGCATCGGTAGCCAGTATTGTGTACATGCTGAGCAAGGATTTTTTGAAACTGGTGCTGATCGCGAACCTGATCGCGCTGCCGCTGGGCTGGTACTTTATGAACGGCTGGCTCGAAAACTATGTAGACCGCACTGGCCTGAGCTGGTGGATCTTTGCCTCGGCCTTTATCTCAACTATAGTTATCGCCATTATTACCCTGAGCTTCCATGCTATTAAAACGGCCATAGCTAATCCGGTCACATCGCTCAGAACAGAATAAGAATTACTATTTCCAAACTATAAGTACAATCTAAAACCATGAAAAAAACATTATCATTTCTGCTAATGCTGCTGGTGCTGTTAGCGCCGGCCGTTGCTCAGAAGACGTACAAAGGCCTGCCTGTAATTAAAGCTGAAACAGTGGTAGCAGACTATAAAGTTGGCTCCGACTGGGTAAAAGGGAACTGGAACATCAGCCCGCAGATAGCGGTTGACGAACTGAAAGTGCCCGTGCACAACAAAAAAGTAAAGTTCTCTTTCTACACCGATTCCGACTCCATCAGCTTTACCGTAAAGCCGGGTACTTCGCAGCAGTTTTATGTGCTGCTTCATAACAAAGACTACGCCCTGACCGAGATTAAAGGCTTTGGTTTTGAAGCGCTTAAATTTAACAAACCTGCTACAAAGCCGGGCTATAGTTTTGTGTATGAGCAGAACCAGAACAACGAGTTCCTGAACACCCTGCGCGAGCAGTATAACCTGGATGCTATAGTTGCCGGAGCCGCCAACGATACCGAAAGAGCGTTGCGCATGGTAAACTGGGTGCATCAGCAATGGAACCACAACGGCATGAACGAGCCATCGAAGCCGGATGCCCTGACCATACTGGCCGAAGCAAAAGCAGGAAAACAGTTCCGTTGTGTAGAGTATGGCACCGTAACAGCTGCCAGTCTGAACGCCATCGGGTTGCCTGCCCGCCGCCTGGGCCTGAAAATGAAAGAAGTGGAAACGATAGAGTTCGGCGCCGGACATGTGCTGCTGGAAGTATACCTGCCAGACCTGAAAAAATGGGTGATGCTGGACGGCCAGTTTGACGTGATGCCGGTACTGAACAATGTACCCCTTAATGCCGTGGAGTTTCAGCAGGCGATCGCCAACAACTATGATAAACTGGAGATCAGAAGCTTATCTGGTGCTAGTAAACCACAATACGTAAACTGGATCTACCCTTACCTGTATTACTTTGATGTGAAGTTCGACAACCGGGAAGGTATTGCCCTGGAGCGCAAAAAAACAGATGGCAAACAATCGCTGATGCTGGTGCCGGTTGGTGCCAAAGAGCCTAAAGTATTTCAGATCAAAAACCCGATCGATTACTGTAAATACACCACGTCGGTAGCAGACTTTTACCAGGCTCCGGAAATGAGCAATAGGCCAGGAACAGCCCGGAAATAACTATAGCTATAGTTTAGTTAACTTAAACCCTTCCGGAGTGTGCAGCCACGCATACCGAGGAAGGGTTTCCTGTTTACAAAGGCTGAACTTTACCAGCTATAGTTATGTTTAAATAACAGTTGCCCGACATCGGAATACGATAAAATTGCGTATGTTTGTGGCATACTTCTTGGAGTATACAAATCAAGAATTCGTTCTTTAACTTATGGGGATGACCGGAATTGACAGCTTGTGCAGATTGCGTGTAAGCATGTCGGGTGATGAACGTACCACCTGTTAAAAATCCGTTCGAACAATAACTGGCGAATATAACTACGCCATGGCTGCTTAATCTAGGTATTAAGCACTAGCCATAGTCTCGTGCAGGTTTCGTAAATCTGCTTGCACATCAGAGGCTTCGATCCGATTTACTAGTTTGTGTAAAGGTGCGGTGCACAGGCGAAATCAAGCATCTAAGGAGTGCGCATTAGTTTGGTTTATACTAGCAAGCTCCCGACAATCCGAATGAACCTAAGCATGTAGAAAGCCCGTTGATTTCCTTGTCTGGACCAGGGTTCGAATCCCTGCATCTCCACCAATAAGTATAAAAAGCCCGCAGTTAGCGATAACTGCGGGCTTTTTGTGTTTATATAGGACCTGTCCCGGACAAATTTCTGTTAGTTGTTCAATGTTGTTGCCCTTAGTGCTGATTGAATAAACGGCAGTATTACCTTCATTTAGGCTTCTTCGGAATATGAATCGG
This sequence comes from Pontibacter pudoricolor, assembly GCF_010092985.1. Taxonomy (GTDB): domain Bacteria; phylum Bacteroidota; class Bacteroidia; order Cytophagales; family Hymenobacteraceae; genus Pontibacter; species Pontibacter pudoricolor. The sequence goes on from NZ_CP048106.1 coordinate 4,143,398, forward strand.
TTGCCCCCACTTTCCTGAGAAACATGTACCCGGATATACCAGCCAGAAGGGAGGCGATCAGAATAGCGAATTTAGCCTGCGTCTGAAAAGAAGGTTCGCTGAAAGAGAGCAAGGCAATGAAGATGGACATGGTAAACCCTATCCCCGCCAGTAAGCCTAAACCCACGAACTGAATCCATCTGGTTCCTGCAGGCAGCGAACTGATCCCTAACTTCACCGAAAGCCAGGAAAAAAAGACAATGCCAATAGGCTTGCCAAGTATCAGTCCTGCAATAATGCCTAACCCAAGGCTGGTTGTCAGGCCATCCAGCATTTCTATCTCAAACCTTATGTTGGTGTTAGCTAAAGCAAAGATGGGCATGATCAGGAAGTTTACAGGCCTGGTTAAAGCATGCTCCAGCTTCTCCAGGGGCGATTCTGTTTCGTCGGGTGTAGTTGGCAAGGTTAGCGCCGTAAGCACGCCCGCAACGGTAGCATGTATACCGGAATGATGAATGAAATACCACATCGCTACTCCTGGCAGCAGGTATAGCCAGATATTTTTAACACCCATTCTGTTTAACACAATCAGCAAGGCAAGCACTCCTGCGGCATACAGGAGGTAATTAAGGTGCATTTCAGAGGAATAAAATAGCGCGATGACCAGAATGGCTCCTAAATCATCAACTATAGCCAGTGCTGTTAAGAATACCTTAAGTGAGAGCGGCACCCTCTTGCCCAAAAGTGTTACCACAGCAATAGCAAAGGCAATATCGGTAGCCATCGGAATACCCCAGCCATTAGCCGTAGTGGTACCCTGGTTGAACAAAGCATAGATAACAGCAGGAACCAACATGCCCCCGATTGCTGCAAAAACAGGTAAGGCTGCCTGTTTAAAAGAAGACAATTCTCCTTCTACCAACTCCCTCTTTATCTCCAGCCCGACCAGCAGGAAAAACACCGCCATTAAACCATCATTAATCCACAATAGCACAGGATATCTTAACTGTAATAAATCAGATTCATACCCTATTTCCTGGGCAAGAAAGTGCTCAAACCCAGGGCCGAGGGGAGAGTTTGCGATAAGTAAAGATAGCACAACACAGGCCATTAAAATAAAGCCACCTGCTGATCCGGATTTTAAAAAGTCTTTGAAAGAAGTGAGGTTGATTTTTTGTATCATGCTTAAAACTACAGAATTCAGCCCTGTTTTGCCAGTATAGCGTGGGTTTTCTGTGAAGATTTGAACAGTTGACTTGCATGGTTTTCGACTGATTTCCCTGTTGCTAAAATAAAAAGCAAGTGGGAAAAGCTTCTCAAAAGATCTTATGCATTAGGGTGATTTGTCGATGGTATAAAGCAGCGTCATACAGTTTTGCCTCTCAGGTAGCCGTAACTGGCTGAGTTATTCGGCATTGAAGAAAAGGGGCCGTGCTGAACTATAACATGAACGACAAGCCTAACAAGAACCGGGTATACTCAAGGAATATGTGCCTTATCTCCTGTCTAACCGATAGTTTTTTTCTCAGCTATAGTTAATCCATCCCTGAAGGTGCCAGTGACAGGTTAACTATAGCTGCCATGTTAGGGAGAAAACCTGGGCCTTCAGGATTTTAAACACATAATATAAAGTGCAATTTATAGTTGCGTATTATGCACCATACTTTTTTATCAGATACTTTTGTAACCAGGTTTTCGTTTGAGCTCCGGGTATCAAAAATTTAAAAATAATGCATTTTAAGCAAGTAATCTGGCTAATGGCCACAGTAGCAGTATTAGCCTCCTGTTCATCCTCTAAAAAAGCAACCAGCAGCAGATCGGGGAAGGTTGTAGTAGTTGACAGCAAATCGGTTAGAATCGGTAATGCGGGCACTACACGGAAGGATAATGGTCTGCACAAAGGCTGGTACAAAAATCCAAACAACCCCCATCATCCAAACACCACAAACCCGGGACATACTAAAGGTAAGGGAAAGAGTAAAGGCAAGGGCAAGAAAAAGTAACATTCTTTCAGCGGAATTAAAGGCAGGAGCCATAGTTGGGAAACTATGGCTCCTGCCTTTTGCTTTTATAACGTTGTATAAAATAAATTTTATTTCGATTTGAATTAAACCAATAACAAGAATAAAAGTATAAAGAAATCTCATTCAGTAAAGTTTATGTTTTACCGGAGCCAACGCCTTAAGCAACTATAGTTTAATGGTTGTTGCCCATTTTTTAATGCACCTATGAGAATACTTCGACACCTGTTACTTTATACTTTTATCTGTTTGATGGCTGCATCCTGCAACCCGATGCAGGGACGCAAGGCTATAGTTATTGATGATGACGGGCAAAGCATGCGCTTTGATCGTAACCGCAAAGAGAGCAAAAACAAAAAATGGGATGCCCGCAAAAAGAAGAACTTTAAAAAGAATAAGTATAGCAGGCGCGACTAAACTATAGTTTACGGTCGGCGCTTTCGGAACCATACCAGTCAGGATTAGGCTATAGTTTATAAACCTATACTTAATGGCTATATATGCGTATAAGCGGCTACTATGGAACCACAAAACATACGCTACAGCCGAACTCCGCACTCCGAAAAACTGAAATGGGTGAACCACATGACGAAGTTAATGGATAACCAGTTCAGGTTGCCCGGCACTAACTTTCGTTTTGGCCTCGACCCATTGCTTGGCCTGGTGCCTGTGGCCGGCGACTTAGCCTCGTTTGGTGTGTCGGCAATGCTGGTAATGACGATGGCGCGCCACGGGGCAAGCGGCAAGCTGGTTACACTCATGCTCATTAACATCGCGCTTGATACCCTGATCGGAAGTATACCGGTGCTGGGCAATATTTTCGACTTCTTCTTTAAGGCAAACGACCGGAATGTGCGCCTGCTTAGCAGGCATTACGAGGAAGGTAAATACCAGGGCAGCGGTAAAAACGTGATAATCGGTGTAATTATAGGTGTTTTGCTACTGTTCGTTCTCCTGATCTGGGTACTCTGGGAACTGGCCGAATGGATCTATCACCAGCTGGCAGCGATACTATAACTATAAACGGCCCAACGCCCTGGCAACTTCCACAGCTTTCAGGGCGCTGGTTTCCTTGTCTTTTATTTCCAGCATAATGTCCATGTCCATGCCCTCGGTCTCAGCTAAAAAATCGTGGAAAAGCTGTTCTGAAATACTTTGCACGTGTTTGCCTTTGCGTTCTGCCGGCGCCTGCGCACTATAGTCCATCATTAAAATTCCATCCCGTTCAGGTTTCCAGGTTGATGCAGCCATCTCCACCGCTTCGCGCATGGGCTCACCGTTATGTACACATTCGTGGTGCAGGTTATCGAAAATTATAGGCAGGCCGGTCAGTTCATGCAGGTGCAGGCAGTCGAGTAAACTATAGGTCCGGTCGTCGTTTTCTACACACAGCCTTGCTTTTACAGCTTCGGGTAACTGTGTATGATAAACCTCTGCAAAACGAGCCAGGGCAGCGCCCTTGTCGCCGTAGCCGCCACCGCCATGTATCTGTAGTTTGGCTGTAGTATCCAGTTCCATCAGGTCGAGTACAGTGCCCTGGTATACGAGTTCGGCTATGCTGTTTTTTACCGTTTGCGGGTTAGGCGAGTTGAGTACCACAAACTGGTCGGGGTGCATGGAAATGCGCAGGTTGTGCTGTTTGATATAGCTGCCCAGTTGCTGAAATTCAGATTTAAAATGTTCCTGCCAGTTAAATTGGTTTATCTCATGCGAGGCAAAAGGTACCAGGTCAGAGGTGAGCCTGAAAAACAGCAATCCGTTCTGCACATTGTATTCCAGTATGCGCTGCAGGCAGGCAAGGTTCAAAGCCACCGTTTCTACCAGGCGCTCTTCGGAGTAAGATGCCAGCCGGAAGGTGCGGGAAGAGGTACAGTCCAGGGACTGATTAATGCAGGGATAACCTATTTTCATGGCGCTATAGTTTGTTTATGCTAACTATAGCCTGGCAGTTTTGTTGGCGATTTACTGTTTTTTTTCTTGCTCGTACCCGGTGTTGTCCTTAAAAAAGCGGTTATAGTCTTCCTGTTCTTTTAACAACTGTTGCAGTTCCTGCATCATGTAAAGCTCCTGCATCTTCCGCAGCTCTTTTCCCTCTCTCGAGAACAGATCATAGAGCAAACTGATAGGCGTGAGAAGTGTGGGCGGGGGCGGAGGAGGCAATGCAATAGGTTTTGGAGGCTCCACATAAGCCGGATTCTTTACATAGTTCGGGTCGGGGCGGTTCATGTTGCGCAGGGCGCGCTGTATCATTTCTTCGGATGGGCGGTTGGTTACTTCTACCTCGCCAAGCATGACGCTGTCTTCCTGCAGCACTATATTCACGCGCATTTCTGATACCGGCAGGCGTTGCGGCAAATAAAGCAGCGGTTTATAACCAACTGCCCGGATCAGCAAGGTGTCGTCAGAAGCTACATCAATCAGGAATTTACCTTCGGCATCAGAAATAACGGCTCTAGTGGTGCCATATCGGATAATACCTGCACCTGGCACCGGCGTTTTCTTATCCGTCCCTAGCACCGTTCCGCTTATTCTAACGTTACGCTGTGCATGTGCAGGCATGTTAGCCAGCAGCAGTAAGGTAAAAACGCAGCTAAAAACGAAGAGGTACCGGTGCATGTATAAGGTTGGGTGCAATAGCAATTTCTTTTGCCTTTTGTAATACGCCAAAGATGGTCAAAAAGTATGCGAGGTCCAAAATTTATAGTAGTACTGCCTTGTTTATAGTTATAGTTTATACCAAATAAAAGCAAAAGCCTGTAACTATAGTTGTTTCAGGCTTTTGAATAAAATTTACCTTCCGGTTAGTGTATTTTACTGATCCGGAGTCAGTCTTTTCTTCTTTTTGTTTTCGGTAGTAACAGGTTTTTTCTTGCTGTCTGTAACCCTGATTTTATCGTTTCCTGTTTTCTGGCTGCCAACTGCGTCACGGCTTTGTCCTTCGGCGGTAGTGCTGGACGGGGCCATAGTTGTGCCGGATTTGATATTCTTGTTACTGGTTTTTGTTGCCGTGCTTTCAGCAGCCGCTTTACCGCCCATTAGCTTGGTGGAACTGAATTTGTAGTTCTGAGATCGGTAGGCTAGCTCTGGCTTAACGCTGTCGTAATATGCGATTACCAGTTGTGTTGCCGTTAAATTATTAGTTGCACCGTTGTCTGTGCTTGCATTATTCGAAGCGGTAGCATAGCCAGCGGTACCCGGAAGCGGATATTGCCTGATTTGCGATGGGTCTACGTTTTCATCTTTATTTGCATCTGCCACCTCGTATGTAGTGCCTCTGTCTTCGGAACAGGCTGTAAATAGTAAGGCTGAAGCCATACTCATACTATAAATTATCTTTTTCATGGTTTGTTTTCTAGCGTTATACATGGGTACACAAGCCCTGGTAAACTATAGTTTCGGTACAGCATGTGCCTGATTTTTTACGTGCAGCAATTGGTAAAGTTAAATATGCCTGTGTAGGTACGCGCACCAACTATAGTTTGGGTAAAATAAAACGGACCGGCTTTTGGGCCGGTCCGTTGCTTTATGTGCGGTATGGTTTAAGCTTTCCTGAGCTCGAAAACTGTAATCTCAGGTAAAAAGCCAACGCGACCCGGGTAGCCAATAAAACCAAGGCCGGTATTTACGTACAGGTATTGTTTCCCTTGCTGATACAAGCCGGCCCATTGCTTATAAACATACTGCACCGGACTCCATTTTAGGCCGGGCACGTTAATGCCAAATTGCATGCCATGCGTATGACCCGATAAGGTTAGGTCGATATCTGGATACTGCGGGTTTATTTCGCCATCCCAGTGCGAAGGGTCGTGTGAAAGCAGTACTTTAAAAGGGCTTTGTTCGGTGCCTGCGTACGCTTTTTGCAGATCACCATATTTTGGAAAGCCAACACGATTACCCCAGTTCTCCACGCCAAGTACAGCTATGTGCGCGCCATCTTTCTCGATCTTGCGGTGCTCGTTCATCAGTATCTGCCAGCCCATTTTGCCATGCGATGCTATCAGTTTGCTCAGGTTGTCGCGCTTGGCTTCGGCACTGCTCCAGTTTACATAATCGCCGTAATCGTGGTTGCCTAAAACCGAGAACACGCCGTTTCTGGCTTTGATCTCTTTCAGGGTGTCGAGGTGGTTATGCAGCTCGGTTTCCACGTTATTTACCAGGTCGCCGGTAAAAAATACCAGGTCCGCTTCCTGCTTGTTAATTAGCCGCACAGCCTCCTGCAAAGGCTCTTTAGAATGAAAACTTCCTGTATGGAGGTCTGATATCTGGAGCATTTTATAGCCATCGAAGGCTTCGGGCAGATTCGGAAATTTAAGTGTTATGCGCTTTACACGGTAATCGTAAGCGCCCTTCACCATGCCGTAAATAAAAGCAGTAAAAGGCACCGCTGCTACCAAAAATCCCATCTGGCTCAGGAACTTGCTGCGCGAAGGATCATACTTTGCATCAGTATCAAGGGTGCCAAGGGTTAGTTTGCTTAACCGGATAAGGTCATCTGCAAAAAGGAAAAACACCACCAGCAACTTACTGGCATATAGTATAAAAAAGATATTGGTTAAGTAAACCTTGAACGGAGTGGTGGGATGCCTTGGTGTATTTGCAAAGATGGTAAATACTATAACCGCAGCAGCAAACAACACCCAGTAACCAATTTTAATGTACTGCTGTGTTGCCGGGGTAAAACCCTGTATAACAGTTTTAAGCGCCTGGAATACATAAAGGTCTACCAGGAAAAGGAGGAGTATAAGAATGATAAATGACATCATGCGTTGCTTCATAAAAAAGAGCCAGAATTATAGGAGCTGGCAGCAAAGAAAAATATTAATAAAAAAAGAGGTAAAAATTACCGCCACTGAACTAAATAAACTATAAAATACTTTCAGTAGCACAGCTTTTACTTAACAAATATTGTACCGCATGAAAGACACTGACACTCTTGCTCCATACACTCCTGCATTAAACATTAAAACCTGGGCCGAAGAAGACCGCCCGCGCGAAAAACTGCTGCTGAAAGGCAAAGCAGCCCTGAGCGATGCCGAACTGATAGCGATACTAATAGGCTCCGGCACACCAAAATTAACAGCTGTTGATGTAGCCAAACTGATACTTGCTGCGGTTAACAACGACCTGAACGAACTGGCCCGCCTCTCGGTAAAAGATCTGATGAAGCACAAAGGTATAGGCGAAGCAAAAGCGATAACTATAGTTAGTGCCCTGGAGCTTGGCCGCAGGCGTAAAGAAACTGCCGCGACCGCCAAAACCCAGATCACCTGCTCTACAGATATTTACAACTATATAAAGCCGCAATTGTTGGACCTTCCGCACGAAGAATTCTGGATTATATTGTTGAACCGCGCCAACATTGTCATGAAAAAGGAAAGTATCAGCGCCGGCGGCGTAGCCGGAACAGTTGCCGACCCGAAGATTATTTTCAAGAAGGCGCTGGAGCAACTGGCAAGCTCTGTTATACTGGTGCACAACCACCCAAGCGGCAACATCAAACCCAGCGCGGCCGATATCTCCCTTACCAAAAAAATGAAAGAAGCCGGCCAGTTCCTCGATCTCCCCATTCTCGACCACATCATCTTTACCGACAACGACTACTATAGCTTCGCTGATGAAGGAATGCTATAAGTTAGAAAGTTAGAAAGTTTGAAAGTTAGAGAGTTGAATTATGAGTGGAAATAGAAAAAGCAATTACGAATTTGCGGAAGATTTTAAAAAACGAACAAAGTCTTTTGCTTTGCGGGTAATAAAGTTATTCAGGGCACTGCCAAACACGCCTGATGCTCATATATTAGGGAAACAACTACTTCGGGCAGCTACTTCTGTAGCAGCTAACTATAGGGCAGCCTGCCGTTCACGATCTAAGGCCGAATTCTCAGCCAAAATAGGTGTAGTGCTGGAAGAAGCTGATGAAGCGCAGTTTTGGCTAGAGATGCTGGAAGAGTCAGAGATTGTTGCTGCGAACCGATTAATAGAAATAAAGAAGGAAGTAGCTGAGCTAACCGCGATACTTACAACTGTAAGAAAGAACGCAGCTAAAAAATAACTTTTTAACTTCCAAACCTTCTAACTTTCTAACTCCAAAATCTCCTGCACTCTTCCAACTTCGCCTGTTTCCAGTCTTACTTTAATGCCGTGCGGGTGGTTCGGGGAATTGGTGAGGATATCCTGCACGTAGCCTTCGGTGAGGTAGCCGGTGCGTTGGTCCTCTTTCATCACAATATTTACCCGCATGCCTGGTTTTATATTCGAGCGTTTTCTCCCGTCCATAGTTTATAGTTTAAAGCGGTGCAAAGGTAGGGTTTATAGTTTAGTCTGCCGTTTCGGTTGTAAGTTCTGAAATATGGAGACTGCGCAACATAGATGTTTTTTTGTGTTGATGCTCCTGCATACGGTGCATAATGTCGTGAAGCATGGAAATAGCTTCTATAATGTGCGGACCTTTATTCAGCATCACACAATCGGCGCGCTGGGCCATGGCAGCATCTGTAATTTCAGCTCTTGATGGTCGCCCTTTTTTGGCAAGTGTTTCCAGTACCTGTGTCGCCCATACAACCGGAATATGGGAAGCCTCGCATAACCATAAAATCTCTTCCTGCACCTCCGCCAATCGTTGCCAGCCACACTCCACAGCCAAATCTCCGCGTGCAATCATAATACCGGCAGGGTAAGTTTGCATAACGGAAAGCAACAGATGCGGCAGGTGTTTAAAGCCTTCTTTAGTTTCGATCTTCAGCATGACAGCCAAATCTTTTGCCTTCAGTTTTTTTATCTCTGCAAAAAGCGCCTCTACCATCACAGGGTGGTTTGCAAACGATAAGTTTACAATATCAGCGTGCTTCGCCACAAATCTCAGGTCCTCTTTATCTTTCTCAGTAAGGTCGTGCAGGTGCAGGTTGCTCTCCGGTAGGTTGATGCCTTTGTCGGCCCGCAGAATGCTTCCCTTGGCTTTGGCAAACGTAATTTTAACCAGCATCTTATCCGGATTCACTTCTTCTACTATACCCTCTATCGCGCCATCATCAAACAGGATCGGGTCGCCGGCTTTTACCTGATCAAACACTGCAGGCAGGGTACAGGAAATAAATGCGGGGCTAAGTATATGGCCGTTCGCATCAAAACGGGCCGGCTCACCCGGTATAGGATCTCTGTGCAGGATCAGGTAATGGTCTTTCTTTAAAAGGATTGGCAGTTCAATAGACGGCAGCGCCCCGACCTTTGTAGTAGCCTCGGCTATAGTTTTGTTTTTTACAGTTAGCTCGGTGCCTGTAACTAAATAAGAGGTTTTGAGCAGGTGTGCTACTACACCTTTCTTTTCCTTTCGTATGACAGCCATAGTCCGTTTTCTGCCCCGGGTATCGGTGAAATTTATCTTGTCGCCTTCCTGTAACTGGGCTACCCAGCTATCCTCTACCGGTAAAACGGCGTCTGCCATAATCGGGGCCGGTTCGCCAGAACCTGTAAGCCAAACAGTTGCCGGTGAGGTAGGTACTCCCAGCTCATTATGTATCTGATGAATCGCAACCACTTTAGGGCCTGCTTTCAGTTCGCCGGTTCGTAACTTAGGCCCCATCAGATCGAAGAGGATAGTACAGGTTAAGCCAGTTTCCTTTTCTGCCTTGCGGATGTTGCGGATCATGGCCATCCAGGTTTTTTCGGTGTCGTGAGCGCAGTTAATGCGGGCGCAATTCATACCCGCTTTCAGCATGCGCACTACCAGGTCGTAATCTTTTGCCAGATCCGATGAGAAAGTCACCATAATGCGGGTGGTCCTTTTTTCGGGCAAAGGTCCCAAAAGGCTTTCGGTATGTTTCGCCAGCAATTTCCTGTTTTCGAAGAACGAAACAGCCAGTTCATTATGCTGCGGAGTACACTTGGCTAGCTGGCACAATTGGCCGCGTACGGCACTTAAACTTGCGAGTACATGCCCCTCCGCGCGACCCAGCGACGAGAGCCCGATAAGCGATAAGGACTCCTGAAGTTCCCGGATGTCGTGTTGCCGGAGCGCCAGGTAGTGTAGCAGGTTTTTGGCGCTTTTCTTAAAACGTGGATGAACTTTCTGTACTGCCCCCTCAAATTTCTTCTCAAGTGCCAAGGCATCTTCATAAAGCATATCGATCTGGGAGATCAGGTTTAAATAATGAGTCGTTTTTGTGGCCATAGTTTACATTCCTTTCAGGTATACAACTGCAGTAACTATAGATAAGTTTTGAGGTTTGATTATATGGATTTGGTAAGACCTGGTGGCGTGCGTAGCTCCTGCTAGCATTTGGACTATAGTTGACTTATATTTTATTGTCATTTCGAACAAAGTGAGAAATCTATCTTAGCTTATAGTTGAAGCTTTCTCAACTTTGACACAAGTTATCCTTTCAAATATTCATTAATCCTGGTAGCTCTACATATCTACAGTTCTATAGTTAGCTTTGGTGCCCTCACGGCCGGGAGGCCCCGTCTTTGGGCATCGCGCTGCTTTCGCTTCCTTGGCTCCTAGCGTCGCCATGCCTGCCGGCACCGGAACCTCTCGAGGCGCTCAACCCAAAGACTGAAATCAGTTCGATAGTAAAAGCTATAGTTAAACAGATTCTATAGTTGCATAGCTTTATCGTGGTAGTAGTTTCGTAGGGACAGGTAAACCTGTCCTGCCCTTGGTTTGTAACTATAGTTGATTCAGATTTCTCCTTTCGTCGAAATGACAAAGTCCTAGCTTGTGTCCCACGAGTATGAGCAATCCTATGGTGTTCTGGCACTTGTGTACCTGGCTTAAAGCAGCCGGAAGTATTTATCTGCAAATGTAAAGCTATAGTTTCTAAGCTGGTTTCGATTGGTATAGACAGGTTTCATTTGGTATGCCGACTCTCCGGATATTCTTGATTTCTAAAATAAAATGGCTTTGTGAAACGTAAAACAAGTTTTATATATTTTTTATGTATTTCATTTGCTTTTATATTGTTTTTATTTTTAGCTTTAAACGAAATACAAAGGAAAAAATAACAATAAAGTAACAATGCATTCGAAAGCATTAGAAGCAGAAGGAAGTATATTTGACAGGGCTAAGTTTGTACAGCGCTTAAAGCATGAGGCAACAACAACCTGGGATATAATTGTGGTAGGAGGCGGTGCAACCGGACTTGGTGTTGCTGTTGATGCAGCTTCGCGCGGGTACAAAACACTCTTGCTGGAGCAATCTGATTATGCAAAAGGTACCTCGAGCCGCAGTACAAAACTGGTACATGGCGGTGTGCGCTACCTGGCCCAGGGCGATGTTAGCCTGGTGTATGAAGCCTTGCACGAACGAGGTCTACTGCTCCAGAATGCCCCACACCTGGTACACGTGCAGCCTTTTGTGATACCAAGCTATAGTTTGTTTAACCAGGGCTTTTATGGTATCGGTCTGAAAGTTTATGACTGGATGGCTGGTAAGTACAGATTTAAAAAAACAGAGCTGCTTGGCAAAAAAACAGTGCAGAAGCTGTTGCCAAACGTGGAGCAGAACGGACTTAAAGGCGGTATTATTTATTACGATGGTCAGTTTGATGATGCCCGCCTGGCCGTGAACCTTGCGCAGACCTGTGCTGAACAGGGGGGTGTGCTGCTGAATTATTTTAAAGTTACAGGCTTGCTGAAAGATGCAAACGGAAAAGTGGCAGGTGTAAAAGCCCGCGACCTGGAGAGCAGCGAAGAATTTGAGTTGCAGGCTAAAGTAGTTATAAATGCAACCGGTGTGTTTGTAAACGATGTGCTGCAGATGGACAAACCGGCACAGGACCCATTGGTTCGTCCGAGCCAGGGAGTACACGTGGTGCTGGACAAGTCTTTCCTGAAAAGCGATACAGCCCTGATGATCCCCAAAACGCCGGATGGCCGGGTACTTTTTGCAGTTCCGTGGCACGACCATGTGCTGGTAGGGACAACCGATACGCCGCTAAACACAGCAAGCCTGGAGCCAACTGCCCTGGAAGACGAGATCAACTTTATACTGGATACAGCAGGCCAGTACATGACACGCAAGCCACAGCGCAAAGATGTGCTGAGTGTATTTGCAGGATTACGTCCGTTGGCAGCGCCGGCGAAAGGCACCAACAGTACAAAAGAAATTTCGCGAAGCCATAAACTTATAGTTGCGGATTCCGGGCTGGTAACTATAACCGGTGGTAAATGGACAACTTATCGCAAAATGGCCGAAGACACGTTGGAGCAGGCCATAGCTATAGGCAAGTTGACGGCAAAGCCATGTGTTACTGCAGATCTTAAAATTCATGGGTATGCAAAACCGCAGCCAGCACCAGACCATCTGGAGGTGTATGGCAGCGATGCCGCCGGTATTAAAGCACTTATTCAGCAACGGCCTGAGTTAAGCCAGAAACTGATCGCCTCTTTCCCGAACACACAGGCAGAAGTGGTTTGGGCTGTGAAGCACGAAATGGCCAGAACTATAGAAGATGTACTTGCCAGACGCATGCGCGTGTTGTTCCTGAATGCGAAAGCAGCGATAGATATGACGCCGGCAGTGGCAACTATAGTGGCAGCTGAATTAGGCTTAAGCGAAGCCTGGAAACAGAACCAGATAAGCAGCTTTATCAAACTGGCTAACCAGTATCTGCTGGAGGCTTATGACCCGGCTGCTTTAAAAGAAAAAAGCACAAGCCAGGTGGCCTGAACTACAAAGGTATAGTTATAATCTGCGACCCCGGTTAGAGTTTGGAGTAGTTTGTAAAGTCTTCAATATTAGTAAAATGCTATGTTGATTGACCTATATTTTATGTTTGAAATGAGCAGGTAATAACTTGTTTTTTAGTAAAAAATAAGAAATTAGAGCACTTGTAACACAAGATATTGATTCTGGATAAGGAAATAAATAAAAAGTTGTATTCATAGAAGAATACTATTGTTTGTGGGAGGCTGATGAGGCTGAACAAAGCAACTACTATAAAAAAGATATAATCGAATAGCTTAAAATTTTACAGGATAAGTATGCGTCTTATTGCACCGGCCCCTCACACAGATCGGCTACCCTTAGAAAGAATTGATCCGGAGTATAAGCGACTGCGTCTTCAGGTATTTATCGGGATATTTGTTGGGTATGCGGGTTATTACCTGGTACGCAAAAACTTCTCGCTCGTAATGCCCGAACTGATTGCACAGGGATATTCCAAGGCAGACCTTGGTTTTGCACTCTCCGGTGTATCTATAGCCTATGGGTTAAGTAAATTCCTGATGGGTAATTTATCTGACAGAAGCAATGCCCGGACTTTCCTGAGTGTTGGTCTGCTTCTCTCTGCGCTAACCATGATTTTCATGGGCTTCGTGCCTTTTGCTACCAGTTCTATCCTTATCATGTTTGTGCTCTTGTTCCTGAATGGCTGGTTCCAGGGGATGGGGTGGCCGCCGTGCGGACGTGTGATGGTGCACTGGTTCTCAACCAAAGAGCGCGGTACTAAAATGTCGATCTGGAATGTGGCACATAACGTGGGTGGCGGTTTAATTGGCCCACTATCTATAGCCGCTATTGCCATTTTCGGAACCTGGCAGAGTATTCTGTATTTCCCGGGGCTGGTGGCATTGCTATCTGCGCTGGTAACTTATATGCTCGTTCGCGATACGCCGCAGTCCTGCGGGTTGCCAACTATAGAAGAGTATAAGAACGACTATCCGAAGAACTACTCTGCTGAGCACGAAAAGGAGCTGAGCGCCAAAGACATCTTCTTTAAATATGTATTCAACAACCGCCTGCTTTGGTACATCGCGTTTGCAAACGCATTTGTGTACCTGGTGCGCTACGGCATCCTGGACTGGGCTCCGACTTACTTAGAGGAAGCAAAAGGCTTTTCGGTAAAGGAGACGGGCTGGGCTTATTTTGCTTATGAGTACGCCGGTATACCAGGCACGCTGCTTTGCGGCTGGCTGAGCGATAAAGTATTTAAAGGCCGCCGTGCGCCTGCCACTATTATATACATGGTGCTGGTACTGGTAGCGGTTATAGTTTACTGGAAAAACCCTGCAGGTAACATCTGGATCGATAACCTGGCGCTGATCGCGATTGGCTTCCTGATCTATGGTCCGGTAATGCTGATTGGTGTGCAGGCCCTGGACCTGGTAGCTAAGAAAGCGGCTGGTACTGCTGCCGGCCTTACGGGGCTGTTTGGCTACATGGGCGGTGCACTGTTTGCCAATATTGCCATGGGCTTTGTAGTAGACGAATGGGGCTGGGATGGTGGCTTTATGGTGCTGGTAGCGGCTTGTCTTCTATCTATCTTCTTTACGGCCCTCACCTGGAATAAAGAAAAAGAAAATCTTCAATTAACTCAATCTAGATAACTCTCAATACCAGTTTTAAACCAAATCAGATGGAAAAACTTTTACATCCGCCCAAAAAGAGCAGGAATAGTCTGAAGAAAAGTCTTTGGCTATGCTCATGCCTGCTGTTAGCAGGAAATGGACTGGCGGCAGATGCCATAGCGTCTACCGTATATGTGCAGGCCACTCAAGCCCAGAAAGTAACTGTAAAAGGAAAAGTAATTGCCGGTGATGACGGTAGTACATTACCTGGCGTAACAATTCTGGCCAATCAGCAGGCTGTTGGCATTTCAAATGCAGAAGGTAACTTTAAAGTAGATGTGGCAGTTGGAACTGTTCTGTCTTTCAGATTTGTAGGCTACCAGCAACAGAATGTAACTGTAACCAAAGCCGAAGAAAACCTGGCTGTAACCCTGGCCCTGGATAGCAAGCAGCTTTCTGAAGTTGTGGTAACTGCCCTTGGAATCAAGCGTGAAGAAAAAGCGCTGGGTTACGCAATATCGCAGGTAAAAGGCGAAGACCTTACAAATGCTGTTTCAAACAACTGGACAGATGCCTTATCAGGTAAAGTTGCTGGTTTGAACATGGTAAAATCTGGTGGTGGCCCGGTGGGCTCCAACAAGATTGTACTTCGCGGCGAAAACAACCTGACCGGTAACAACGAAGCACTTATAGTTGTGGATGGTGTAGTGATGAGCAGTCCACGTACCGGTACAGGTAGCGGCGCCTATCTTTCATCAGACAACCCGGTTGACTTTGGTAGCGGATTGAATGATATCAACCCGGAAGATATTGAGAGTGTATCTGTACTAAAAGGACCTGGTGCAGCTGCACTTTACGGTGCCAGAGGTGCAAACGGTGCGATCATTATTACTACTAAGTCAGGTAATTCTAAGAAAAAAGGTATTGGCGTTACGTTTAACTCTAATACAACTATAGGCACCATCTCTAACTGGCCAGATTATCAGTATGAGTACGGCCAGGGAACCGGAGGACAGGACCTTTACTATTCTTACCTGAATACCGAAGACGGAAAGAGTACTAGAAGTACCAGTTCTGCCTGGGGGCCACGCTTTAATGGACAGAGCTATTACCAGTACGATCCACTGACCGACTCTACAGGAGCAGAAAGAACACCATGGGTGCCTTATAAAAACAACCGTAAAGATTTCTTTGAGGCTTCAAAAACGTTCCAGAACAGCATCAGTATTGATGGTGGCAACGATCGTACTTCTGCCCGATTATCTTTTACAAACCTGCACAACGAGTGGATCGTGCCTAACACAGGCTATAAGCGTAACACCATCGCACTATCGTTAAACCATAAGGTTACTGATAAGCTGCAGTTCGCTTCAAAAATTAATTATACCAACAATAGCAGCGATAACCTGCCATCTACAGGGTATAATAACCACACCATCATGTATTTCATCAGAGGTTTATCTCCTAACCTCGACCTAAATTGGTTTAAACCTTACTGGAAAGCTGGCCGGGAAGGTATAGAGCAGCACACACCTTTCAGCGGTATCCTGGATAACCCTTACCTGCAGGCCCATGAAATGCTGAACAGCTCTAACCGTGACGGTATAGTTGGTAACGTATCGGCTACCTACAACTTTACAAATGATCTGAGCCTGATGGTGCGCTCTTCACTTGAGTTTGCACATGATGCACGTTCGCAGCAGCGCCCATGGGATACACAGAAGTTCCCGTTCGGTATGTACCGTACACAGAGTATCTTCAGTCGCGAAATGAACAACGACTTCCTGTTAAGCTATAAGCGTGAAATTTCTGAGAAGTTTGACGGTGGCCTTTCGTTGGGTGGAAGCATGATGAGCAACCGTTATAAAAAAGATGAACTTCGTGCTGAAAAGCTGCTTATTCCGGGTATTTACTCTTTTGCAAACAGCAAGGAAACACCAATTTCTTACCCATACCGCAGCGAATACGATGTAAACAGTATTTATGCGCTGGGCGAGTTTAGTTACGATAATATTATCTTCCTGGATGTTACAGGTCGCCAGGACTGGACAAGTACGCTAGCCAGTAAGTTCAATCCTAACCCGGATCCGTTCTTCTACTACTCTGTAAACCTGAGCGGTATTATTTCTGACATGGTTCAGATGCCAAATTCCATATCATTCCTGAAAGTGAGAAGCTCTTACTCACAGGTAGGTAGCGGTGGCACAGACCCTTATCTTACTGCTTACACATATGGTGTAGAAGAAGGATTCCCGTCAGGACTTGCTAACCCGACAAACTTGCCAAACTATTTCATGTTGCCATTAAAGACTAATACAGCAGAAGTTGGATTAGATGTACGCTTGTTTAAGAGCCGCCTGAATTTTGACGTATCAGTGTATCAGGGTAAAACAAAAGACCAGATACTAGAGGCACCAGTAGATCGCTCTACCGGACACAGCGCACAATACATGAATGCAGGTCTGGTTAAAAACGAAGGGATAGAGATACAGGCAAGCGCTAAACTGGTTGAGAACTGGAATGGTCTGGATCTTGGCGTATTTGCCACGTATGCTGCCAACAGAAACGAAGTTGTAGCACTTACCGATAGCCTTACCACACTTATAATGGCTTCTGGCCCACGCGGAACGATGGAAGCGCGTCCGGGCGGAACAATGGGAGCAATCTATGGACTTGGTTATGAGCGCGCACCTGACGGTCAGATAATTTACGGAGAAAACGGTTTGCCAAAGCTTAGTGACGAGGTGAAATACATTGGAAAAGTAACTCCGGACTGGAGAGGAAGCATCGGTACAAACCTGAAGTATAAGCAGTTTGGCCTGAATGTGTTGTTTGATGGTCAGTTTGGTGGTAAAGCTTACTCGTTAACACACGCTGTGTTGATGGAAGAAGGTAAACTTAAGAAATCGTTACCGGGCCGCTACAATGGTATAGTTGGTGATGGTGTAATTATGAATGCTGATGGAACTTACCGCAAAAATGATGTGCTGGTAATGAATATGGCGCAATACTACACTGCCCATTTCCACCGCGATAACGTGGAATCCAACACATTCAGCACAGACTATATCAAACTGCGCGAAGTACGCCTAGACTACCAGGTACCTGCTACACTGTTGCAGAAAATAAAAGTGCAGCGCGCCAGCATCGGTATATTTGGTCGTGACCTGTTCATGATCACAGATTGGCCTGCCTTCGACCCAGAAGTTGGTACGTTGAGTGGCAGCGATATAGTAGGTGGATTTGAAGTAGGACAGTTCCCGCCAACCAGAACGTTCGGTCTGAACCTGACAGTAGGCATTTAATTAATCGGAAGAAGTCATCATGAAAAAGATAAAATTATTCGCAATATCGGCTTTGGCGGTTACCTGCCTTGCTACTTCCTCGTGTACCAAAGACTTCGAGGAACTGAATACAAACCCGAACGAAACGGTAGTGGCCACACCTGCCTCTTTGCTGGCACCGGCACTGCACGATGTTGTTACCCGCAATAACAACCGTGCACTTCGCCTGACCAACGAGCTGATGCAGGTGCACGCAACCATATTAAATAACGACGAGATACACCGCTATGTAATAAGACCTGGCGAGTCAGATTATATGTGGAACAACTGGTACCTGCAGCGTACCAACTTTGTAAATATTTACAACAGTGCACTTGTAACGCAAAACAAGAGCTACATGGCTATTGGTCTGATACTGGATGTGTGGGTAACTTCTCTGATCACAGACATGTTTGGCGATGTGCCTTACTCAGAAGCGAACAAAGGGCGGGATGGTATACTTCAGCCTAAATTCGATAAGCAGGAGATGATCTACAAAGACCTGTTTGCGAAACTGGAAGAGGCAAATGCACTTCTGGCTTCTGTAGAAGCCGCTGAATTAGCTGCTGGTGTTCTTCCTCCGGCAATGTTGCCAGAAGATGAAAGATCGCTGGATCCGCTCTACAATGGTAACCTTAATCTTTGGCGTAAGTTTGGTAACTCGTTATACCTGCGACTTTTAATGCGTACTTCAGACCGACCGGAAGCTGGCGCATCTAATAAGATCCGTGAGATAGCAGAAACTAACCCGAGTTTCTACCCGATTTTCTCAAATAACGCAGAATCAGCTATTCTGAGATATACCAGTACTTTACCTCTTGTTTCTGCCTTTACAAACATGCGTGAGTATGACTTTAACGGTAGCCATGGTTTAACAGAGTTTTTTGTGAATAATCTGAATGCTATGGAAGATCCGCGTCGTACGAAATGGGCTACAAAGTTTGGATCAGACTACTATGGCATACCAAGCGGTTATGCAGCTGGCAATATCCCGGAAAGACAGTCATCTTATCCTAAGGCACTGATGAATGAGCCGCTTTTGGGTAACATCATCAACTATGCTGAGGTGCAGTTCATTCTTTCAGAAGCTGCTTTAAAAGGTTATGTTACTGCTGACCCTAAATCCTACTACGATCAGGGTGTAACTGCTGCTATAACTATGTGGAACCTGGAAGTTCCGGCAGGACATTTGGCGAAACCAGCTGTAGCCTTCGATCCTGCAGCAGGCTTTGAAGCTAAAATGGAGCAGATCATGCTACAGAAGTATTTTACACTTTTCTTTACCGATTTCCAGCAGTGGTATGAGTTCCGCAGAACTGGTCACCCGGTACTGCCTATTGGACCTGGAGTGCAGAACAACGGTCAGATGCCGTCCCGTTTTAGATACCCGGTAGTGGTACAGTCGCTGAATGGTGCCAACTATAACGCTGCTGTAGCAGAAATGGGCGCTGACGATATCAATACCAAAGTTTGGTGGGATATAGACTAACAGCAGTAACGAACTATAGATTTTAAAGACAAACGTCATGAAAAATAGATATTTATCATTTCTGGCCATCTGCTTAAGTGTTTTAGGTTTCACTTCCTGCGTGGAGGAAAATCCAAATCCTTCGGAAGGTACTCCTAATCCGGTTGCATCACTTTTTGTAGTGCGCGAAGCATTTCACGAAACAGATCTGGCATTAGGACAGGGGCCATTGTTTGGTGCTTATACTGCAGGTGGTGTTGTAGTATCAAGCCCGGAGGGAAAAAACTGGCCGGCAGGTATTGTTGCCATACAAGACTCATGGAGAGGCCTGCAAAGAGGTATGTTGCTTAACCTTGGAGAACAAGCTGCTGCAAACTATGCTGTAGGCGATTCTATCCTGTTTGATGTAAGAGGAACCGTTCTTACACGTAAAAATGGTGTACTGCAAATAAACGGTTTGAAGCCAGAGAGTATTCAGGTTAAAGCTACAGGGTTACCAGTGGCACCAAAAGCTGTTGCGGTTGCGGAGTTGCTTGCTAATTATGACAAATACGAAAGTAAACTGGTAATGGTAACAGGTGATATAGACCCGTTACCGGTTGCCGGAGACACGTATGCGGGTAAAAAGCAGATCGGTGATGGTTCTGGTAAAACTATAACATTGCAGACAGATGCCGATGCAGTTTTTGCCGGACGTAAATTACTGGCAAGTGCCAGCTTTGTAGGTATTCTGACAAAGGCTGAAGACGGAACGCCTGTGTTGCGCATGCGTACTTTTGCAGATGCTGTTAACCCAAGCGGGCCTATTTACCAAGGTTGGCCGGAAAAGTTTGAGGCACCTGCTGCTTCGACTAAATCGAGCTACGATATGACTACAAAGGGCTTGACAAATGAAGTAGACCTAAGTACAGGAAACTGGACATTATATCAGTCCATATTAGGGGATCTTGACGCAAAAAGGGATGTGATTGTTTCTGGTAAACAAGCTGTACGCTTCCAGCAGAACTTAACTGTATCTGGTTATTTGCAGATGAATTTCGATCTGCCGAAAGGGGCCTCTAAGGTAACAGTATGGTATGCAACTTACTCGACCGATAAGCCTAGCCAATGGCGCCTGGAGTATTCACAAGATCAGGGAGCTACCTGGCAGCAGATAGGAGCAGACGTGAAAGATGTAGCCCGTGATTATAAGATGGCAAGCTTCCTGATGGATATCCCGGGTCCGGTTCGCTTTAGAATCAACAAGCTTGGTCTTGGAGCTTCCGGTACGAAGGACAAAGACGGCAATATCGTTGAAAACGGCCGTTTAGGTATCGACGACTTCGCAGTTTACTCGAACTAAGATCATACTATAAAAGAGGCGGCCCGCGCAGGTGGGGCGCCTCTTTTTACTTTCCGCAGCAGGTAACTATAGTTTGCAACTATAAAATACAAGCGCTGCAAATCTAAACCTGAGCCCTAACTATAGTTGGCGCATTTCCAGGTTAATCAGTTTTATAATATCTCTTTCGGTTCTGGCAAAGTCAACTATAAAAGCAGGCTTTGCCAGCACTGGAAGTAGCCAACGTGACACCAGGTACTTCTGCCTGACAAGTTAAATTACCATGCTTAGACCAATCCATTTTATAGTTGCCCTGCTGTTTGTATTTGTTGGTTGCTCCAGCGAAAAAGCAGAACCGGCACCCACCAAACCTGAAACGGGCAAAGTAACTCCTGTAAGTGCCGCGTTTCCTGCCGCAGTTTTTACAGATGTGAACCTGGTCAAACAAAATAAAGCCTCCCTGGCTATTCTGGATCAACTGATCGCCCTGATCAATGCCACACCAAAAGATGCATCAATCCACCTGAGTATTTTCCTGCTTGATTACCCGGAACTGGTAAAAGCCATTAAAGACGCCAACGACAGAGGCGTAAAACTACACGTGGCCATGGATATGGGCCGCGAAGAATCGCTGGAAGTAAACCCGCTTACTTTTCACGAATTAAAAAGAGTGCTGGAAGCCAAAGGCAATGTTATAGTTCCTGTTTATAACGATGCCAGCGCAACTGCCATTAACCACAACAAGTTTGTTATCTTCTCTACACTGGAAACTACAACCGGCAAGGTGCAGAACGTGGTTTTCCAGACATCTCACAATTTTACCCTGGCTGATGCGCGCAAATTCCAGGATGCTATTATGCTTTCGGATGCAGGTTTGTACGGTGCCTTTAAAACATATTGGACCGACATGCAGGCGCAAGCTGCATCGGGCATGAAGAACTATAACTATACCGAATACACGGATGCTGCCAAAGGTATGAACGGTTACTTTCTGCCAAAACGCCGCAACGGCGCTTCATATGGCGACGACAGCATCATCGAGTTTTTGAATAATATACAGGATCCGGCCTCGGCAACTATAAAGATCGGCATGTCTGACTGGACAAACACCCGCCTGAACATAGTGGAGAAACTGGCCGAACTACAGACAAAGGGCGCAACTATAGAAGTGGTTGTCAAAAACAAGATCGACGATAACATCATGGCCGGTTTAAGGCAATTGCAGCAGAAAGGCGCCTACCTGAAAGTATATGACATCTCGAAAGCTAACATCCATTCTAAATTTATACTGATAGAAGGCAACTGGCTGGGCAAAAATGCAAAGGTGCTGATCACCGGCTCGCACAATTTTACAAACAATGCCCTCCGCAATAACAACGAAGTAATGGTGTTGCTCAAGGACCACGCGCTTTTTACGAACTATACAACCTATTTCGAGAACCTGAAAACAGTACCAGGCATTTAACCAGACACACCCATGAAGAGAAGATCCTTTCTGGAGCGCATGCTCCTTTTTTCGGGCGGACTTGTACTTAGTGGCAGCTATACTGCTGCGCTGGCAACCCCATCAAAACTAACTATAAAAGGCAGAGTTACGGCCGGTAGTAAAAAGCTGGCAAATGTGGTGGTGTCGGATGGATACAGTGTGGTAAAAACAAACCGCAAAGGAAAGTACGAGCTTCCTGTAAACGGGCAGGCAAAGTTTGTGTGGGTATCGGTGCCGGCCGGTTATGATTTCCCGAATGAGAATGGCATTGCCCGTCATTACCAATACCTGGACCATAACAGCAAACAGGACTATAACTTTGAGCTGAAGGCCCTGCCAGCCGACGATACGAAGCACAGCTTTATTATCTGGGCAGATCCGCAGCCACGAAACAAAAAAGATGCCCAGCGCATGCTGGATGAGTCTGTGCCCGATGTGCAGAAAACATTAGCAGGTATGGCTGCCGGTACGCTGGTGCACGGTATTACAGTAGGCGATATTACCTGGGATAATCCGGATCTTTACAAAGAATACGACCAGGGCGTGGCTACTATGGGCGTTCCGTTCTTCCAGGTGCTTGGCAACCACGACCAGGACCTGAACAAAGGCGGCGACGAAGTTTCGGATAAGACGTTTGAAGCTACGTATGGCCCAACCTATTACTCGTTTAACCGTGGCAAGCTGCATTACGTGGTGCTGGATGACGTGCGTTACCTGGGCAAAGACAAGCAATACGACGGATACATTACAGAGCATCAGCTGAAGTGGTTAGAGAAAGATCTGGCCATGGTACCTACCGACAACCTGATTATACTTTGCGCGCATATTCCGGTGCATTGGGGCGTTAAGAACAGGGAAGAACTCTACCCGATCCTCAAAAACCATAAGGTGCACATTATGACGGGGCACACGCACTATAACCGCAACGTAATTGAGCAGGATATTTTCGAGCACAACCACGGGACCGTGTGTGGTAACCTCTGGACCGGGCCGGTTTGCGGCGATGGGGCCCCTGGTGGTTATGCGGTCTACGAAGCAGATGGCACAGACCTGAAGTGGTACTATAAATCGACCGGGTTTGATGCAGACCACCAGATGACCATTTATATGCAGCCTGCAGAAGAGCAACAGCAGCGCATGCTGGTAAACGTCTGGAACTGGGACCCGGAATGGAAAGTAGAGTGGTGGGCCGATAACCAGTACAAAGGTACACTGCAGAACATCATTTCGTATGACCCGGTTGCCTGGGAACTATACCAGGGAGATCAGTTGCCGAAAGGACGCACTTATGTAGAGCCGCGCGAAACAGAGCACTTTTTTGAAGCTTTTGTTCCGGCAACTGTAAAAGAGCTGAAAGTTGTGGCAACAGACCGCTTCGGCAGAAAATACGAAAACCGCAAAGCTGTTTCTTAAACTATAGTTTTACCTAGATCAACATAAAACGGGATACTAACTATAGTTGAGTCATAACTATAGTTAGTACTTAGGCCAACACGATAGAATATACTTATGATACGTAAATTACTGCCTGTAGCGCTCAGCGCTATGCTCCTGGTAACGGGGTGTAAAAGCACAGAAACTATGACGGCACAACAAAATAACCCACCATTCCCGGCTTTTGATACCGAAGGACACCGTGGCGCTCGCGGCCTGATGCCGGAAAATTCTATTCCGGCGATGATGAAGGCGCTGGAGCTGGGCGTAACCACCCTGGAAATGGATACCCACGTTACCAAAGACGGTAAAGTTGTTGTCACCCACGACCCACACATTAACCACCTGTACGCCCGCACACCCGATGGCAAGGATTTTACAAAAGCGGAAAGCAAAAACTACGCGATCTACCAGCTGGATTATGAGCAGGTGCGCCGGTTTGATCTGGGTACCAAATTCTATGACACGTATCCGCAGCAGGAGAAAGTAAAGACCTATATTCCGTTACTGGCAGAGCTGATAGACTCGGTTCAAAATCATATTAAGGCCAATAACCTGCCACAGGTATTTTATAACATCGAAACCAAATCGGTAGCTGAGGGCGATAACAAGATACACCCGGAGCCTGCCGAGTTTGTGAAGAAGCTGGTAGAGGTACTGGAAGAGAAAAAGATTACGCCCTGGGTTATAGTTCAGTCCTTCGACCCGAGAACGTTGCAGGTGCTGCATCAGCAATATCCGCATATCAAGGCATCGCTGCTGGTAAGCAACAAGGATAGTTTTGAAGAGAACATTGCCCGTTTAGGTTTCACGCCGGAAGTGTACAGCCCCAGCTATAAACTGGTAACCCCTGAACTGTTAGCAAAAGCGCACGCTAAAAACATTAAGGTAATTCCCTGGACGGTGAATACTGTTGAAGACATTACCCGCCTGAAAGCGATGGGAGTGGATGGGATTATTTCCGATTACCCGAACCTGTTTAAGGAAGTGAAATAGTGTATGGTGCGAGCGTCTTCGCTCGTGACTAACTATAGTTGGGCCTCCGGACCAATCGGATCGCAAATCCGATATTATAGAAAGGCACGTGTTACAGATTCGCATCAGCACAAGCCTGAGACTTCCTGTCATCCTGAAAGGAACTTGGTGTAAGTGTGGTTAAGCCTTCACTATAAGCCCACAAGATCCTTTCAGGATAACAGAAAACGAGGGGGAAAGCCCTTGGAATGGGACAGAGGGGACCAATTATATCAGTTAAATAATATCCGGCATCTAAGTACAGCTTTTCACAAAACTATACATTCAAACTATAAAACGATAGTACCTAACTATACCATGAAGCTTACAACCAAACTATTCTTTTTTACACTTTCCATTCTCAGCGTGCTTGCCACAGGTGCCAACGCCCAGGAAAATTCTGAGGCTGAACAAGTGACGGGGGTAATGCAGGAAGAAGGCACAAAGCCTGTGGTTGCAAAATACGACAGCACCTATCGCCCGGCTACGTACCAGGTGCAGGTTGATTATTTCCGGAAGTATAAAAACTCGAAAAAGGATATCATCTTTTTAGGCAACAGCCTGACGGCACACATAGACTGGAGCGAACTGCTGGATAATAAAAATGTGCGTAACCGCGGCATTTCCAGCGACATTACATTTGGTGTATTGGAGCGCCTGGACGAAGTAATTGAAGGAAAACCTGCCAAAGTGTTTTTGTTAATAGGGATAAATGATATTTCGCGCAACGTGCCGGAAGACGTGATACTGGCCAACTATAGAAAGATCGTGCGCAGGATAAAAACAGGCTCTCCTAAAACAAAGATTTATGTGCAGACGCTGCTGCCAACCAACAACAGTTTCGACAAGTTTAAGAAGCATTATAACAAAGAAGCAAAAACTGCGACCGTAAACAACGGCATAAAGCAAATTGCTGCCGAAGAGAAAGTAACGCTGATAGACCTGCATCCGAACTTTGCTGACGCAGAAGGAAAATTAAAGCTGCCTTACACTCACGATGGCCTGCACCTGACAATTGAAGGGTACAAGGTTTGGGCCGAAATCCTGAAAAAATACCTTTAAAAAGTAGGACTCCTGGCGCTCACAGCATCAGGAGGTTTTGTGCGCGTATGGGGAACGCGTTCGCCTGGCGGGAGCTTAATGCAACTGTCAGGTTTTTTTATACTATAGTTACCTTTATGCCCATGCCCTCCAGGGTTTTTACGGTATAATCTGAGATGCCGCTATCGGTTATGATCTGGTCAATATCCTCGAAACCGCAGATCTTGCCAAAGCCTCTTTTCCCGAACTTGGTAGAGTCTGCCAGCACGATAGTTTTCTGTGATACTTTGATCATCTGTCGGTTCAGGTGCGCTTCCATTACGTTCGTCGTGCTCAAACCAAAATCCAGGTCAATGCCATCTACCCCCAGAAAAAGTTTGCTGCACGAAAAATCAGCCAGAATACTTTCGGCGTAAGGGCCTGTAACCGACGAAGAACTTTTACGGAGTACACCACCCAGCTGCAATACTTCAATTTCAGGGTGGCGGTTAAGTTCCAGGGCAATGTTAAGGGATGGTGTGATAACCGTTAAATTACTTTTCGGCTGAATGTTGCGTGCCAGCGCCAAAACCGTAGTCCCCGACGCAATCAGTATAGAATCGTTAGGGACCAGCAAGCCGGCAGCTGCTGCGCCAATGCGCATCTTTTCAGTAGCCTGTATCTTCTCCTTTTCGTTAACCGACCTGTCTACAGTATATGGGTTGTTGGCTGTAGCACCACCATGTGTCCGGAATAGCAAGCCCTTGTCTTCCAGAAGTTTAAGGTCTTTACGTATCGTAACTGACGACACACTTAGCTTCTCGCAAAGGTCCAGCACGTTTACTTGTCCTTCCTGTTTCAGGCTGCTTAAAATATGCTGGTGGCGTTCGGCTAAAGTTAACATAGAAGGTAGAGTAGGTTTGTGTCGTAAATATAGGAGTTTAAGAAGATTATTGGAAGGGAAGGAGCGTATGGTTTAGCTTTTCAAACTAAAACTTATAGAAAAACCAATGACCTGCACTCCAGCAATAGGGGTACAGGTCATTGGTCTGATGCAGGGCTGGTCCAGCAGCCAAATTGCAGCTTAGTGCAGCACTTTTACTTTAATTACCTCTGTAAGTCGAATAACCATAGGCAGATAGGGTTATCGGAACGTGGTAATGACTGTTATCCTTTATCTGGAATACGACTTCTATAAAAGGGTAGAAGCTTTCCGTATTACTCTTTTTAAAATAATCGCTGGTAAAATAAGTAAGCTTATAAATGCCTGTGTTTGATTTTTTTGAATTCAGGAAATCAGAGATCCTGCCGTTTTTATCAGTCACTTTTTCATCTACATAGGCCCATTTTTTTGTCTGTTCGTTATATTTCTCTAACCGAATGGTTACTCCAGTTGCAGGCTTGCCTTGCGATACGTCTAAAATATGACTTGAAAGCTGATACGTATTGTCCTGGGCAAAAGTGATTATTGAGAACATTGCAAAAATCACTGTGAAGATTAACTTTTTCATGGTGCTGTTTTAAATTAATTTGTCGTTGTA
Source organism: Pontibacter pudoricolor (assembly GCF_010092985.1). GTDB lineage: Bacteria > Bacteroidota > Bacteroidia > Cytophagales > Hymenobacteraceae > Pontibacter > Pontibacter pudoricolor. The sequence continues at coordinate 4,170,287 of NZ_CP048106.1, forward strand.
ATACCAATTTCGGTTAGGGCGGCAGATTTAGCTATCGAATCATCGTTTTCAGGGCTTCCTCCGCCGGCCACCCCTATACTTCCAATCAAGTTCCCCTTATACCAGAGCGGCACACCACCACTTAGTAATAGTAATTCCGGGAGTGTGTTCAGGTTCTTTGTATCCGGGTTTGCTTCTGCGTTTCTCAGTAATAAAAGGGTAGCCGTTTTTGTAGATAAGGCAGTATAAGCTTTTCTCCTGGCCGCTTCCGTGTTGTGTGGGCCTACACCATCTCCTCGGGTCAGCAGAATAATGTTGCCGGAGGCATCCAAAACCGCAATACTGACCTTTTTGTTTAAAGATGCGGCTGATTTTGTGGCACGGTTCGCGAGCTCGAAGGCTGCGTCCAGTGTTAAGTTGTAGCTTGGTTTTATGTAAGCGTCAACGGTGGCTTTGGGTATTCTCTCTTCAGGGTTTTGCTGCCCGAAACATGTTGTTGATGCAAGTAGAAGAAATAATAAAACAGATCTCATGGCTTATTTTTGATACAAAATTAACTGCGTTCTGCTCAATGAATCTTGCCCTATGTCAACGTTTTATAACTTCGATTTTATTCTGCTTAAAGTAGATGGGGAAATACCTAAATAAGAAGCGGCTATTTTATTCGACACCCTGACCAGAAGTTGCGGCTGGTTCTGAATTATCCATTTTACTTTCTGCAGCGCATCGAAACCCTGAAATCCATAGATTCTTTTTTGGGCAACTATAAACCCAAGCTCCAAAATCTCAGTGTATATTTTCGCGAACTGAGGCAGTGTAGTCATCAGTTTATAAAAGTCAGATCTTGAGATACAAAGCAATTCGGACTTTTCTATGGTTTGTAAAAATTCTTCGGCGGGTTGCTGATCTATAAAGCTCGGTAAAGCTGTTACAAAATTGCCTTCAAAAGCAAAATACCGGGTAATTTCAGTGCCTTCTTTTGTAGTTGTAAATAACCTGACGCAGCCTTTATTAACAAAATAGTAGTGCCTCGAAACCTGGTCATAGTTTAGGAGGATTTGGTTCCGCTTCGTTTTTATGACCCTAAAGTGAGCATAAACTTCATCAAGTTCCTGGCTGTTAAAATCAGCTTTGCTTTCTAAAAATCTCTTTAAAGTTGTGTACATGTTTTCTTGATTTTTTAAGAGACTTTAAAGTGCTCACTTGCTTTGCACCACGACCAGCATTAGGTTATACTATAAAAATAGGGCGACTAAACAGCACGGTAGTAACAAGCAAAGGGTATAAACTTGTTTTAAACTTATTAACTTCTGAGCAACAATTTTCGGCTTTGCAATATCCGCTATGTAATTCCCCCATTTTTCCGACCTTTGTACCGGACTATAGCTACAGAAACAATGCAACGCCCAGTTAAGCTTGTAATTTTTGCCGGTATCGTGCTGGTACTTTTATACTTTATAAACGAGACCTTCCTGAGTGAAGAAAACTATACCAAACCACTTTTAAAGGAGCGCGAAGACAAAGACCTGTCGTTCAGGAGCCGTACGAATAGCCCGTTTACTGAAGAAGACCGCCGGGATTTTAAAAACCTGGTATACTACGAGCCCAATGTGGCTTACCGGGTTACTGCCAGATTAGAAGACCTGCCAAAACAGGACACGCTGCTGATGCCATTAACTAACGGTAGTTATGAACCCTACCTGCGCTACGCCATCGCAAATTTCGAATTAGAGGGTCAACCCCAGCGCCTGACTTTGTATAAAAAACTGGCGAAAGAAGAAAAAGACCAATGGTTTGTTCCCTTCACAGATAAAACCAACGGCTTCGAAACCTACGGTGGTGGTCGTTACTTAGATATACCTTATAAAGAAGACGCCAAAACGGTAGTGCTTGATTTTAACCGCGCTTATACTCCGTTCTGTGCCTTCAACCCTGAATACGTTTGCCCGGTGCCACCTAAAGACAATCGCCTGACCGTTTCCATACCGGCAGGAGAAAAGACCTACGAGAAGAAGGAGTAATTACCTCATCCCAGCCCTCTCCTTTTGAAGAGGGCCCCTACCCCCAAAACAGGAGAGGGAGTTCATCCTATAATCTGTTCATTTATGCTGGCGCGCGCGTCCTCTCTCGTGACTTACAATGATGTTGAGTCCCCTGACTCAACTGGCCCGGTAGGGACAGGGATTGTCTGAACCGGGATTAAGTGAGATTTAGGTGATTTTTGGGATAAAGGCTACTGCTATAGTTGAGGTTATCGTTTTATAGTTGGCGTTTCACCCCTTCCCAGCCTTCCCCTTTTATCGAGAGTCCCTACCCCCAGAACAGGGGAAGGAGCTTTTCAGCCTTTGCTATAGTTTAGTTATAGTTCTATAGTTGCAGTTGCAGTTTCAACCCACCCCTACCCCTCCCAAGAGGGGAATTTTCTGTTGTGGCTATAGTTGAGAGTTGTAGTTCTATAGTTTCCGTTTGTCACACCCCTGCCCCCTTCAAAGGGGGACTTTTCTGCTACTGCTTTTTCAACTTGTCATTTCGACGAAAGGAGAAATCTGAGGTTGCTATTTTTCCAGCCTGTCGAGCGGACAGGTTGCGACCTGTCCCTACGGAAATACCACCACGATAAAGCGATGCAACTATAACTTCTCAAACTATGGCAACTATAGCTATCGAACTGATCTCAGTCTTTGGGTTGAGCGCCTTTGATTTGTTGCGGTGCCGCCAGGCAACCCGAGGGACGAGGGTAGCAAGAAAGCAGCAGCGCGATGCCCGAAGACGGGGCCTCCCGGCCGTGAGGGCACCAAAGCTGGATTGAAACTATAGGTAAGTAAAGCTCCCAGGATTAGAAGTGACTATGAAGGAAAAGGCTTAGTTCAAGGAGTAGAGAATCAAACTATATCATTCAGATTTCTCACGTTGTTCGAAATGACAAAAGCAGAACTATAGCACAATTAAGATCCCTCACAGCTGCACTGGCTCTCTTCGACTCGCGTCTCAAGAATGTTCGAAATGACAAGATAGAAACTATAAAACCCTACAATTTCACATCACTTGCAGCAGGAAACAGAATTATGTTTAATTTTGAAGTTAACTGGCTCAAACAACGTGGGCTAAACTTTAAAAGAATAAAAATTACGACATGCTGATCTCACTCGACTGGTTAAAACAGCTGATTCATATAGATAAGAACGCGGAAGAAGTAGGTGCTTTACTGACAGGCGCAGGCCTGGAAGTGGAAGGAATTCACAGGCTGGAGGCTGTAAAAGGTGGTCTGGAGGGCATTGTGATAGGGGAAGTACTTACCTGTGAGCGCCATCCGGATGCTGACAAACTAAGCCTGACGACGGTAGATATCGGAACAGGTGAGCCGAGCCAGATCGTGTGTGGTGCGCCCAACGTAGCTGCCGGCCAGAAAGTGGTAGTAGCCACTGTAAACAGCACACTTTACCCGACAGGTGGCGAACCGTTCAAGATCAAAAAGTCTAAAATACGTGGGGCTGTTTCAGAAGGAATGATCTGTGCGGAAGATGAGATCGGTATTGGTACATCGCATGCCGGCATTATGGTACTGGATACCGACCTGCCAAACGGAACACCTGCTGCGGAATATTTCGGACTGAACCCGGATGAAGTGTTTGAAATTGGTTTAACACCAAACCGTGCCGACGCAGCATCGCATTACGGTGTAGCCCGCGACCTGCAGGCTTTGCTTAAAACGCCTGCTACCTTGCCTGATGTTTCGGCTTTTAAAGTTGAAAATACCAATAGAACTATAGCTGTAGAAGTTGAGAACACGGAAGCCTGCCCGCGCTACGCCGGTGTAACGATAACAGGTGTAAAAGTGGGCCCGTCGCCGGAGTGGTTGCAGAAAAAACTGCGTGCTATCGATCTTTCACCTATCAACAACATCGTTGATATTACGAACTATGTGCTACATGAGCTGGGCCAGCCGCTGCACGCATTCGATGCCGACCAAATAAAAGGTGATAAGATTATTGTGAAAACCGTGGCAGAAGGTACGCCTTTCGTGACCCTGGATGATGTGGAGCGCAAAATGAAGGCCAACGACCTGATGATCTGCAACACCGAAGAGCCAATGGCGATTGCCGGCGTGTTTGGCGGTAAGAAATCAGGTGTATCGGAAGCTACTACAACTATATTTATAGAGAGCGCTTACTTTTCGTCGGATTACGTTCGCCGCACAGGTATGGTGCATGGTTTAAAGACCGATGCATCGTTCCGTTTCGAGCGTGGCACAGACCCGAATATGGTAATTACTGCCCTGAAACGCGCGGCTTTACTGATGCAGGAAATTGCCGGTGGCGTTATCTCCTCTGATATTGTAGATGTTTATCCAAACCCAATTCAGAACACCGAGCTTAGCCTGAGTATCGAGCGTGCGCACCAACTTATTGGGCAGCACATCGGTACAGAGCGCATCAAAACGATACTTACAGATCTGGGCATCCAAGTTAAAGGTGAATCTGAAACGCACCTGGAGCTGTCTGTCCCGCCATTTAAAGTGGATGTGAAGCGCGAAGCCGATGTGGTGGAAGAGATTCTGCGCATTTACGGCTTCAACAACATTGAGGTGAGCGAGCACATGGGCACTACGTACATGGCCAGCTTCTCCAAGCCTTACCCGGAAGATGTGACCGATGGCATCATGGATTACATCGCCGATCAGGGCTTTTATGAGATCATCACTAACTCTATTACTAACTCGAACTACTACAAACCGGCCGGCGATGCGGAAGTAGCAGGCTTGGTGAAGGTGCTGAACTATAATTCCGAAGACCTGGACGTGCTGCGCAAGAGCATGGTGTTTTCGGGGCTGGAAGTGCTGCGCCGCAACATTAACCGCCGCCAGCGCGACCTGAAATTGTTTGAGCTAGGCAAAGTTTACCAGCGACTGGAAGACGGCACAACCAAAGAAAGCCGTCGTTTGGCGCTGTACATGGCCGGCAACCTGTCTGCCGAAAGCTGGAAACAGCCGGGTGCAAAAGTTGCCTTCCATGATTTGGCCGCCATAGTGCAAAACGTACTTCGCAAGCTAAATGCTTCTGATTATGAAACACAGCCATTGCAGCCGAATCCTTATATGAAACAGGGCGTGGCCTATGTGAAAAACGGAACTATAGTTGCCGAGATCGGGCCGATTGATGCAGGTGTAGCGAAGTTTATGGAAGTGAAGGAGCAGGTTTGGTACGCCGAACTGAACTGGGACTACCTGCTGAAGAAGTATAAAGCCAACCTGGTAGGTGAAGAGTTGCCGAAATTCCCGGAAGTGCGACGCGACCTGTCGCTTGTTCTCGATAAGAATGTTACCTTTGACCAGGTGAAGCACATTGCCTTCAGGACGGAGCGTAAGCTGCTGCAGGATGTGAACGTGTTTGATGTGTACGAAGGCGACAAGATTGAGCAGGGAAAGAAGGCTTACGCTATCAGCTTTAGCTTACTTGATAAACAGCAGACATTGACTGATAAAGTAATTGACTCCACGATGACACGTTTGATGCAGCAGTTTGAGAAACAGTTAGGAGCTTTTATCCGGAAATAAGCTATGCCAAAAGACGCGCAACTGCAACAACTCCAGCATATTGAAACCAAGCTGCGGAAACTTTTAGACCGCTACACCGAAGTGCAGCAGCGGTTAAACAGTGCACACGAAGAAATAAAACTCCTGGAAACACAGCTGGAAGAGAAAGATCAGCAAATAAAAAATTTTCAAAATCAGGAGAATATTGTTAAAATTGTAGACACGATAGCAGGAAACCCTGCAAATTCGACTGAGTTAAAGCTCAAGCTAAACGAATATATCAGAGAAATTGATAAGTGTATTGCTTACCTGCGCGACTAAAGTATATGAAATACAGCGCAGAAACCGGTAAGCAGGAAACTATAAAACAACGCAACGGATGAGTGAATTATCGATAAAGATTCGCATCGCAGAACGCGAGTATCCGATGCGGGTAAAGGAAGAAGAAGAAGAAAGGCTCCGTATTGTGGGCAAGTTGCTGAACGAGCGACTAAAGTTCTTTAAAGATCAGTTCGGGATCCAGGATAAGCAGGACTTATTGGCTATGGTTGCTTTTGAAACTATGGTGGAGAAACTGAAACTGGAAGATGAAAAGAACATGCATCTTTCTAAAGTAGGCCAGCAGCTTAATGTGCTGGATGATCTTCTGTCGTCGGCAAAGTAGTTTTTTTGCCGCGCAGCCTTTTACGTGTTAGCTATTTTACCGCTTTAACCCCGTCTTTTTGCAGTTACTGCTAATGTGTTTTAATAAACCTTAAAACATGTTAACATGTCCGATATTCTATTAATCTTAATCACCGCCATTGTGGCGCTCGCTGTGGGCGTGTACATTGGGCGATTGCTGCTGCAAAAGGTATACAAGCAGCAGGAAGTAGCCGCCCGCCAAAAGGCAAAAGCTATTATCCGTGAGGCGGAGATCAACGCCGAAGCCATCAAAAAAGACCGCATGCTGGAAGCTAAGGAGAAATTCCTGAAGCTTAGATCTGAGTTTGAAGAAGAATCAAACAAGAAAAAGAACATTATCATCCAGAACGAGAACAAGGTAAAGCAGCGCGAGCAGCATGTTACCAAGCAGATGGAGGATAACAAGCGCCGCGAGAACGAACTGAACAAAGAGAAAGAAGCCCTTAATCTACAGTTAGAGCACCTGCACAAGCGCAAAGAAGAAGTAGAGAACCAGCACAAAGAAGTTGTAGCGCAACTTGAGAAAATTGCCGGCCTTACTGCATCTGAAGCACGTGAACAGTTAGTGGATGCCCTGAAAAGCGAAGCTACTACACAGGCCTCATCACACATTAAAGACATTGTAGCGCAGGCTAAACTTACCGCTACTAAAGAAGCCAAGAAGATCGTTATTGAAACGATACAGCGCACGGCAGCAGAGCATGCTATCGAAAACTGCGTTTCGGTATTCAACATAGAGAGCGACGATATTAAAGGTAAGATCATTGGTCGTGAAGGACGTAACATACGTGCCCTTGAAGCTGCCACTGGCGTTGAAATTATAGTTGACGATACCCCGGAAGCCATCATTATTTCTGGTTTCGACCCGGTTCGCCGTGAAATTGCCCGTCTGTCACTTCACCGTCTGGTTGCAGATGGTCGTATTCACCCGGCCCGAATTGAAGAGGTAGTTACCAAGACCCGCAAGAATATTGAAGAAGAGATCATAGAGATTGGTGAGCGTACTGCAATTGACCTTGGTATTCATGGGTTACACCCTGAGTTGATCAAAATGGTGGGACGTATGCGCTTCCGTTCGTCTTATGGACAGAACCTGTTACAGCACTCACGCGAAGTAGCAAACCTTTGCGCCACCATGGCAGCTGAGCTTGGCCTGAACGTGAAACATGCCAAACGTGCCGGTTTACTACACGATATTGGTAAAGTAACGCCAGACGAGCCGGAATTGCCACACGCGATCATCGGTATGGAACTTGCCAAGAAATACAAGGAGCATCCGGATATCTGTAACGCCATTGGTGCTCACCACGACGAGATCGAAATGACCGCGATGATCTCTCCACTGATCCAGGCATGTGATGCTATTTCCGGTTCAAGACCGGGCGCCCGCCGCGAGATCATGGAATCGTACATCAAGCGTCTGAAAGACCTGGAAGCAGCAGCTATCTCTTTTGAAGGTGTGAACCAGTGTTATGCCATTCAGGCTGGACGTGAGCTCCGCATTATGGTGGATGCTGATAATGTAACGGACGAAAAAGCAGCCCAGCTGTCGTTTGATATTTCGCAGAAGATCGAAAAGGAAATGCAATATCCTGGTCAGATCAAGATCACGGTTATCCGCGAAATGAGAGCGATCAGTTACGCCAAATAGATTTCATACTTTTAGCCAAAGTAGGCCGCCTGTTGTACCAGTTACAGCAGGCGGTTTTTGGTTTTACCTCCCCCTAGCCCCCTCCTAAAAACAGGAGGGGGTATTAAAGCAAAATATTAGATCATCTACAGTTCTGTAGGGGCAGGTCGCGACCTGTCCGATCCTGGTCTGTAACTATAGAACTATAGCTAAACTATAACTATAGTCGCAATTCCCCTCTTGGGAGGGGCAGGGGTGGGTAAAACAGAAACTATAAAACGATAAAGCAAACTATAGCGACAGCTGTAAAGCTCCTTCCCCTGTTTTGGGGGTAGGGGCCATCTTCAAAAGGAGAGGGTTGGGGAGAGGTAAAAAAGCGCCTGCAGAAACTACAGGCGCTTTCAATTTATAGTTTAGTTGTATTAGTTTCTAGCGTAGGATCTTGCTCAAACCAACCACCACAGCGGCTACACGAATCGCATCGAAAATGCGTGGCTCGGTAGTGCCCAGTTGCATGATAGAAGCTTCGTGTGAAGTGATGCAGCGTTCGCACCCGTTAATCGCTGAAACTGCCAGGCTCATCAGCTCGAAAAACTCTTTGCCAAGCACAGGCTTCATCATAATGTTCATTTTAACACGGGCAGGCTGCTGTTCATACACATCCTTGTTAGCAAAGTGGCGGAAACGGTAAAGTATGTTGTTAGTAGCCAGCAAAGAAGCGCAGGCAATGGCTTCGGCTACTTCGCCCTGGTCGGCACCATTTTCTATAGCTTTCTCTTCAAAAGCTTTGCTTAGCACATCGTTCTCTTCGTTGGCGGCTGCCGAAAGAGCCAGTAAGTAAGCTTCTTTCAGAGTTAAGGTTTCGCCGGCTAAAGCCGATTTCAGGTTCACGCGCAGGTCGCGGAGATAACGCGATTCAGTTTCAGTCAGCTTTTCCAGGGCAGTAAAAGTGCTGTCATCTGATAGACCTAAATCACGCAGCAGGTCTGTTTTAGTTTCTTGTGTTGCAGTTAGCATAGGTTTTTATAGTTAGGGTTGGGAGTAACAGGTGCGGTTGCAGCCCAACTATAGTTGCGCCGCTTCCGCCTCTGTTTCAGTCACACCTCGTTCACTTTTTATTTTAAATTAAGCAGCGATGGTTTCTTCGCCTTTTTTCCAGTTGCATGGGCACAGCTCGTCGGTTTGCAGGGCATCCAGCACACGCAGTACTTCGGCCACGTTACGGCCCACGCTCAGGTCGTTTAAGCTTACCCAACGGATAATGCCCTGTGGGTCCACGATGTAGGTAACACGATACGCTACTTTTTCATTTGCTTCCAAAATACCAAGCTCCTCAGCCAATGATTTAGATGTATCAGCAAGCATCGGGAAGCGCAGTTTGTTCAGGTCTTCGTGGTGCTGGCGCCAGGCCAGGTGTACAAATTCTGAGTCGGTTGAGGCACCAATCAGCTGAGCATCACGGTCACGGAACTCGTCGTAGTTTTTGTTGAATTCAGCTATTTCGGTAGGGCAAACAAACGTAAAGTCTTTTGGCCACCAGAACATCACCATCCACTGGTCGTTGCTTTTGTGGTCTTCACTGGTGATGTCAGCAAACTCTTTTCCTTTTTCTAATGATACCACAGCCTGTTTTGTGAAAGCCGGGAAAGTAGATCCTACAGATAATATTCTGTTTTGTGTCATGATATGTGTATTGTGTAGATTATAAATTGATTTATAGTTTGGATTAGCTCAGGAAAGCGTTCAGCATCCAGAGTGTTTTTTCGTTCTCGTTTATGTCTTCGCTCAGCAGGCTTATAGTTCCTTCATCGCCGGTTTCAGCTGCCAGGCTCATTATCTCGCGCTCCAGGTTAAGGATAGCAGTCAGGTTCTGATGTGTGGTGCTGATGGTGTCTTTGTCGCTGCTCAGGTTGACAGCCTCTTTTATAGTTGACACGCGCAGGTAATCAGAGAAAGTGTGCAGCGGTTGCTGGCCTACCGTTAAAATGCGCTCTGCAATGGCATCAATGCGCGTTAAAGCGGTGTTGTATAGTTCCTCGAACTTGGCATGCAACTGGAAAAAGTTCTCCCCCTTGATGTTCCAGTGGAAACCGCGCAGGTTCTGGTAATACAAATGATAATTGGCCAGTAATTCATTCAGCTTGTCAGCTATCTGTTTCGAGTCTTCTTTGTGCAATCCTATATTCGTTAGCTTCGTCATAGTTCTTATAGTTTGAGTTGTTGTTTCTTCTGATGTGTTACAAAGGTCCTGTTAATAGTCTCATAAATCAAATTGATTGTTTTTATGATTTGATAGTTTTAAACTATAAGGTACCTTTGTAGTCAACTATAGCATGTTTACTATATGTTGGCCCATAAAAACGCACTGAAATATGACCCTTGTACAACTTGAATACCTGATAGCGGTGGATACGTACCGGCATTTTGCTACTGCCGCAGAGAATTGCTTTGTAACTCAGCCAACCCTGAGCATGCAATTGCAGAAGCTGGAAGAAGAATTGGGCGTACAGTTGTTTGACAGGAGCCGGGTGCCGGTACGGCCCACAGAAGTAGGGAAGGAGATAATTGCGCAGGCACGCATCGTACTTGCCGAATCAAAGAAGATACAGGAGATCGTACAGAACCAGAAACAGGAGCTGAGTGGTGAGCTTAGAATTGGCGTAATACCTACACTTGCACCTTACCTGATGCCGCTTTTTATTACAAACTTCCTGGAAAAATATCCGCAGGTAAGAGTGGTGGTGCAGGAACTGCTGACAAATGAAATTGTGGAGAAACTGAACCATGAGCAGCTGGATGTTGGCCTGCTGGTTACGCCTTTGGAAATTAAAACTATAAAAGAACTGCCCCTGTTTTACGAAGCGTTTATGGTGTATGTAAATCCGAAACATGCACTCGCAAAGCAAACCGAAATAGACCCTGCAGAACTGTTACCAGATGACCTGTGGGTTCTGAACGAAGGCCACTGTTTCCGGAGCCAGGTGCTTAATATCTGTAACCGTGGTGGAAAACTTGGAGGATCAGAAGGCGCAAACCTTGACTATAGAAGCGGCTCCCTGGAAACACTGAAACGCATTGTAGAAACGCAGCACGGCCTGACGTTATTACCTGAACTATCAGTTTTGGAAATGCCTGAAGATAAAAAGCGACTGGTACGACCATTTAAAGAACCCAAACCCTTGCGCGAAGTAAGCCTGGTGGTGCATAAAAGTTTCCTGAAAAAGAAGTTAATCGAAGCCCTGCAACAGGAGATTATAGCTTCCATTCCCGCAACTATAGCTAACCGCAAAAAGCAGCAGGTGATAGGAATAAGTTAATGAAGTTAGAAAGTTTGGAAGTTAGAAAGATGTGGGTCTTTACAATATGGTTGTTGGCCAAAACTATAGAACTATACACGAAACTATAGTAGAGGCCAAATAGTCTTCCTTTGAAGGAGCAGGTATTTTTTTATTCTGTAAAATCTTGAATAATGTGCCCTCGCTCGCGTCCCGCGAGCGAGGGCAGAGCAATTGTCCCCTTGAGGGGACTACAGAGGTGTCAAGACGGCAACTATAGAACTATAGCCACTAACTATAGCAGCAACAGAAATTCCTCTCTCGGGAGGGGGAGGGGTGGGTTGAAACTGCAACTATAAAACGATAAAATGAACTATAGCAAAGGTCTTACCTCCCTACTACCAAGATCCTTTCAGGATGACAAAGTGAGAAGTAGGTAAGAAAAAGCTCCCCGCCTTAGACTACCGAGAAGCGATTTCGAAGGTAGCGAGCGTAGCTCTGATTGTTGGGGATGGCTGGACCAGCAGCAACTATAAAACTAAACCTCCAACTATAGCAATAAGACCAATGCAGCAAATCTATTAATCCTGAAAATCCTGATTCAGCTAAACAAGAAAGGCTGCCCTGTTAAGAGCAGCCTTTCTTTATAACTATAAAGTTAAATCTAACTTAAGCTGTGATGCCGGCTTGCTGAAGAGCAGCAACCATCGCTTCACCGATCTCAGCAGGAGACTCCACTACGTGAATGCCATTCTCGCGCATGATCTTCATTTTAGCAGCAGCTGTATCATCGGCGCCGCCAACTATAGCACCCGCATGACCCATTCTGCGACCAGCTGGAGCAGTCTGTCCGGCAATGAAACCAACTACCGGCTTTTTGTTACCGGTTTCGCTGATGTACTGCGCAGCCATAGCCTCGTAGTTACCACCAATCTCACCGATCATCACGATAGCATCCGTCTCAGGATCTTCCATCAGTAACTGAACTGCATCTTTTGTAGGCGTACCAATAATCGGGTCACCACCGATACCGATAGCAGTAGAAACACCTAAGCCGGCCTTCACGATCTGGTCAGCAGCTTCGTAGGTAAGCGTACCAGATTTAGAAACGATACCGATACGGCCTGGCTTGAACACGAAACCTGGCATGATACCAACCTTCGCTTCGCCTGGCGTAATTACACCCGGGCAGTTTGGTCCGATAAGCGTTACATTTTTAGACTTGATGTAGTTTTTAGCAGCTACCATGTCTTTTACAGGAATACCTTCTGTGATACACACGATCACTTTAATACCAGCATCAGCAGCTTCCATAATGGCATCAGCAGCAAAAGCCGGCGGCACGAAAATGATAGATACATCAGCACCTGTTCTTTTTACAGCTTCTTCTACCGTGTTAAAAACCGGCAGGTCTAAGTGGTTGTTGCCACCTTTGCCCGGAGTAACGCCACCAACAACGTTAGTACCGTACTCTATCATCTGCGATGCGTGGAAAGAACCTTCAGAACCTGTGAAGCCCTGCACGATCACTTTCGAATCTTTATTTACTAAAACACTCATGTGTATCTTATTTAGTTGTGTATAACCGTCTAATAATAAGGATGTGCAAAAATAGGCTTTTTTATGGCGCGTACAAAAAATAGTTAAAGCTAATATAAGCCACTTGCTGCAGTTAAACGGAACGAAGCGGAACTGCGTTGACGTTGCAACTATAGTTAGGGCATAGGCCTCCGGGGCGGCCCTGCTGAAAACATAATTTAATTTACTTACCTTTGCACCGAATTCAAAAATACCTCACATGAAGTATCTGAACCATATAACCGAAGCGATCGGTAACACACCTCTTGTAAAACTTAACAGTGTTGCAAAAGAAACAAAGGCTACCATCCTGGCCAAAGTAGAGTACATGAACCCGGGTAACTCTGTAAAGGACCGCATGGCGATCCGGATGATTGAGGATGCCGAAAAAGCTGGCATTCTGAAGCCGGGCGGCACTATTATAGAAGGAACATCCGGCAACACAGGTATGGGCCTTGCCCTGGCCGCTATTGCCAAAGGCTACAAATGTATCTTCACGCTTTCTGATAAGCAAAGTAAAGAGAAAATGGACATTCTGCGTGCGGTAGGCGCCGAGGTTATAGTTTGCCCGACCAACGTAGCACCGGAGCACCCGGACTCTTATTACTCGGTTGCCAAGCGCCTGAACAAGGAAATTCCAAACTCGTTTTACCCGAACCAATACGACAACCTCTCGAACTGGAAAGCGCATTACGAAAGCACCGGCCCTGAGATATGGGAGCAGAGCGAAGGTAAAGTAACCCATTTTATTACAGGTGTAGGTACCGGCGGAACCGTAACAGGTATCTCTAAATACTTAAAAGAGAAAAACCCGGCAGTACAGACGATTGGCATTGATACCTACGGTTCAGTTTTCAAGAAATACAAAGAGACCGGCATTTTCGACGAGAACGAGATCTACGCTTACGCTACCGAAGGTATCGGAGAAGACATTCTGCCAAAGAACGTGGATTTCGACCTGATCGATCAGTTTATAAAAGTAACGGACAAAGACGGTGCTGTTATGACACGCCGACTGGCAAAAGAAGAAGGCCTTTTTGTGGGCTGGTCTTCTGGTACAGCAATTGTGGGTGCCCTGGAATATGCCCGTGAAAATAACCTGACTGAGAATGATGTAGTGGTAGTATTGTTGCCAGACCACGGTACGCGTTACCTTGCCAAGATCTATAACGATGATTGGATGCGTGCCCAGGGGTACATCGACTAACTATAAACTTCACAAAGAAAAGCCCGCGTGCCTTTGCCCGGGCTTTTCTTTTTTGTACCTTTAGTAGAGTAAAAACTGTAGTACCAACCTGCCGGCATGCTATTTTTGCAATTCAAGGATCCCGGTATTAATTTAGCCGTAGTAATTTAGAGCGAACAGCACAGCAGCCTTGGGCGTACTATGGCGGTAAAACCTTATAAGAACATTACCTGTTTACAGTTGCAAAGCAGCATGGCTACTGCTGCAGTAGATGCTTTAATGGCACACATAATTATAGTTAAAAGTTATTAGCCTGAAATTGCTTCTGTTCTGAGCGACTCAATACAACAAATGAAAAAACTCTCTGGCATACTGCTCATTGATGACGATGAGACCACAAACTTTCTGAACCAGCGCCTGCTGGACAGGATGCAGGTGACCGAGCACATTCATACCTTCGTTAACGGGAAACAAGCTTTCGATTATCTTTACAACGTAAGCAACAATAACTACGACCCGAGTAACGCCGGTTACTTTAAGCCTGAACTGATATTCCTGGATATTAACATGCCGGTAATGGATGGTTTCGAACTGCTGGAACTATACAATCGTCTTGATGCCGAATTTAGAAAAGGTATAGTGATGGTGGTGCTGACAACTTCCACGCACCCACAGGATACCGATGCGGTTAATAAATATGCTGCGGAGTATATAACCAAGCCACTGACCGCCGACAAGCTGGATAAACTGATGCGGAAATACTTCCCGAGTAAGCAAACCGACAAAGTATAATTACTCTTATCGTATATATCCTGGTCACGCCCTGTAACTGCAGGGCTTTTTGTTGCTGCTAAAACGAGAACCCTACACCAGCTTCAGACTTTATTGCCAGGTTAAGAAGCACACCAATCCCCGCCAGAAAAAGCCCGATCCCGATAAGCTTTTCCATGTGGCTGATTTTGCCGCGCGTTTGTTTGTACAGGTTACCGCCAAGGGCGCCAAGTGCAAAAGCAGCTATCAGGGGCAGGCAGCGGCTCCAGAGCACATTGCCCAGTAAAAAGTGCGTAATAAAACCTGTAAAACTGGTAATAACAAGTATGAACAGGGAAGTGGATGTGGCGATCTGCGGAGGTATCCTGAAAAGCTTGATCATCATGGGCGTTTGCACAAAACCGCCACCAATGCCAAACAGGCCAGCCATTATGCCGGATGCAAAACCCATTGTAGAAACCACTCCGCCATTTAACCTGTAAGCCAGATGCTTTGCTTTATTCTTACGGATAAATGTTGTTGGTACACGGCGCATACGGTACATCATGCCGCCGTGGCTGGTAGCTCCTTGTTTTGTTGGGATAACCATGGCAAACCCGACGGCAATCACAAAAAGTGCAAAAATAAGCTGCAACTTAAACACCGGCAGAAAAGCAACCATAAACGCGCCCAGCACAGTGCCAACTATAGCCGGGATTTGAATTAAGGTACCAACCAGGTAATCTATCGTTTTATCACGCAGGTTAAATACGGAGGCGATGAACGAAGCCGGAACCAGCGCAGCCATAGTTGACCCGATCGCGATCTCGATGTTATACCCGAAAAAGATGATGAGTATCGGCACCATAAACACCCCGCCACCAAACCCGATAACAGTACCGAATCCGCTGACAAGTATTCCAATAAAGAAGATGAGTAATTCCTCCATGTGCAGCCGTGCGCCGGGCAACGGGTTTAGTTTATGATGCTGTTACAGGTACGAACGAAAACGTATCGCCGTTAAATAAACCTTTGTCGCTGAGCTTCAGCGATGGGATAACCAGCAGGGCCATAAACGAAAGTGTCATGAACGGAGAAGCCAGGTTACTACCCATATCTTTGCTCATCTTATCTATTGTTGAGTACGCTTCGGCAACACTATAGCCATCTTCTGCAGACATAATGCCAGCTACCGGTAACGGCAACAGTTGTTCGTCATCACCATTTACCGCCGATACACCTCCTTTTGCACTGATGATCAGGTTCACAGCCCGCGTAATACTTTCATCATCCACACCAACTGCTATAATGTTATGCGAATCGTGGCCCACCGATGAAGCAATAGCGCCTGACTTCAAACCTATATTTTTGATAAAGGCCACAGCCGGTTCTGCTTCTTCATAACGATTTACTACAGTCATTTTCAGCACATCGTTTGCCACATCCGAAACTATAAACCCGTTCTCTACTTTAGGCGCAACTATGCCTTCTTTGGTTATCAGCTGGCCGTCAAAAGCTTCTATTACTCTGATCTTGTGCGCATCTTCAGCCGGAATCCGGAACTGAGCTATAGTTTTAGGGCTGGTGTTGAAATTATTTATAGTATCGCTTTCAGTGAATGCGATGTTAGACTTTCCATTCTCAGCTACTTTCTCGCCGTTTATATAAGTGGCCAGCACTTTAAAGTTATCCAGATTATCTACAACTATAAAATCAGCCGGGTCGTTTTCGCGGAGCAGGCCTACGTTTAGTTTGTAATGCTCCACAGGATTTATACAAGCCGCCTGCAGCACATGAAAAAGGTTATTCCCCTTTGCCAGCGCGCGTTTTACAAGCAGATTGATGTGGCCTTCTACTAAGTTGTCCGGGTGCTTGTCGTCGGAGCAGAACATGATGTTTTTATAGTGCTCGGGCAACAATGGAATCAGTGCCTCAAAGTTTTTGGCGGCGCTGCCTTCGCGTATCAGTATCTTCATGCCAACAGCCAGTTTGTCCAGGGCTTCTTCGGCGGTAAAGCATTCGTGGTCGGTGGTGATGCCGGCAGAGGCGTATAGTTTGGCTTGTTCGCCCATCAGTCCCGGCGCATGCCCATCTACAGCTTTGCCATATTTTTTAGCCAGTTCAATTTTCTCCATCACAACCGGGTCTCGGTGCAGCACGCCGGGCCAGTTCATCATTTCTGCCAGGTACACGATCTCGTCGCGCTTAAACAATTCTTCTATGTCAGCAGCCGTTATCTCAGCGCCAGCGGTCTCGAAAGGAGTGGCCGGCACGCACGATGGTGCTCCGAAATAAAACTTGAAAGGCGTTTTTTTACCATTCTCGATCATGTATTCCACACCTTTTACGCCCAGCACATTGCCAATCTCATGCGGGTCTGAAATGGTGGCTATAGTTCCGTGCACCACTGCCAGGCGGGCAAACTCGCTGGGTACCAGCATCGAGCTTTCAACGTGCACGTGGGCATCTGTAAAACCGGGTAAAATATAATTTGTAGCTGTGGTGGCTTCACGAACTATTTTAGAAATGCGGCCGTTTTCAACCTGAACTTTACCTTCAAATATTTCTTTGTTGTGTATGTCTATGATGCGTCCGGAAACAGAATAGGCTGCCTGCATGGTATCTGGTATTAGTTTATTAAATTGCCTGTAAATGGGGCTTGAACCCGTAAATTACTTTATATTTGCATTAAAATCAGTCGTTTTGAGAAAGTTAATTTCATATTTGGTGATAGCTTGCGTATTGAGCTCTGGTGCACTGGCCGGGTGTAGCCCCAAATCAGCACAACAGAAAAAAACGGCTAAATACCAGAAAATGAGCAAGCGCGGTAAAGCTCCCTGCCCTTGTGATTCCAATTAATACTTACCCTGTTTTTATGAAGAAAATCGTGATCGCGTTAGATGGCCATTCCTCGTGCGGCAAAAGCACAACGGCCAAGCAGGTGGCAGCCGAGCTGGGTTACGCCTACATTGATACCGGTGCTATGTACCGGGCGGTTACGCTGTATTTCCTTGATCATCATGTGTCGCTTACCAACCCGAAGGAGGTGAGTGATGCCCTGAAAAATATAGACATAACGTTCCATTATAATCCTAAAACCGGGCGCAACGAAACGTACCTCAATGGCCTGAACGTAGAAGACGAGATCCGCAAGATGTACATCTCGAACCAGGTTAGTGAAGTAAGCGTGGTAGCGGAAGTACGCCGTGCCATGGTTGCCCAGCAGCAGAAAATGGGCAAGCGTCGCGGCGTGGTAATGGATGGACGTGATATTGGTACAGCTGTGTTCCCGGATGCGGAAGTGAAGATATTTATGACGGCCGACGTGGACACAAGAGCCAAGCGCAGACAACAGGAACTGCTGGTGAAAAACCAACTGGTAAACCTGACCGAGATAAAAGCAAACCTGGAGAAGCGCGACCTGATCGACTCTACCAGGGCGGAAAGCCCGTTGCGCCGTGCCGAAGATGCTGACCTGCTGGATACCTCGCACATGACGATTGATGAGCAGGTAGAGTTTGTGATGAACAAAGTGGCATCTAAGTTGCTGGAACAAAAGTATAGTGTAGAGCAGGATTAAACAGTTCAGATAATGACGATCACCATAGATAAGAATTCAGGTTACTGCTTCGGAGTAGAGTTTGCCATACAAATGGCAGAAGATGAAATGGAGCACGTAGAAGAACTATATTGCCTCGGTGACATAGTACATAACAGCATGGAAGTGCAGCGCCTTTACCAGAAAGGCCTTCGCGTAATAGACCGTGAAGAACTTCGCAACCTCCGCGATTGCAAAGTGCTGATCCGCGCGCACGGCGAGCCGCCGGAAACATACCAGATCGCGCTCGAAAATAATTTAGAGTTGATTGATGCTTCGTGTCCGGTAGTTTTAAAACTGCAGAACCGCGTAAAGCATGCGTTCGATTCTATTAAAAAAGATGAAGGCCAGGTGGTAATTTATGGCCAGGTGGGGCACGCAGAAGTGATTGGCTTAGCCGGACAAACCTGTGACGAAGCGATTATAGTTACCACCGAAGAAGACCTGGACAAGATCGACTTTAAACGCCCGGTTACACTCTTCAGCCAGACAACCAAGAGCACCAAAGGCTTTTACCACATTAAAGCGCTGATAGAAGAGCGTATTAAGCAAGCCAACCAAGACAGTACACAGCCCGAGTTCGACGCCAACGACAGCATTTGCCGCCAGGTATCTAACCGTGAGCCCCAGCTTGCCAGGTTCTCTACCGAACACGATGTGCTGATATTTGTGAGCGGTAAAAAAAGCTCTAACGGCAAAGCTTTGTACAGTGTCTGCAAGCAGCACAACCCCAACAGTTACTTTATAGAGAACGAGACCGAACTGGATCCGGAGTGGTTTGTAAACGTGAACAGTGTAGGCATTTGTGGTGCAACATCTACACCCATGTGGCTGATGCAGCAGGTAGCAGATGGCATTGCCAAGCTAAATGAGCCTGTTTGTTAAGTATAGCACTTATAAAGTATCAGCTTTTTACTACTTTTAGGCTTTGCTTCGGCAAAGCCTTTTTTGTGACCCCAACAACATGAGACGTATTTTTGGTTATTTCCTTAACGGACTTCTGATCATAGCACCTTTTACCATTACCGTCTGGATAGTGGTAGCCATTATTGACTGGCTGAACGACATGTTTGACCTGGGTTATCCGGGGCTGGGCATTTTGCTGATGGTGGTACTACTGACGCTGGTTGGTTTCCTGGGGTCATCTTTCCTTGTGAAGCCGTTTATTATTCTTACCGAGCGCGTCTTTCATAAAGTGCCGCTGGTTGGCATCGTTTATTCCAGCATCCGCGACCTGTTTGATGCATTTGTTGGCGATAATCAGAAGTTTAACAAGCCCGTGATGGTAAAGATGAGCGAAGACTCTGACAACTATAAGTTCGGATTTGTGACACAAGAAGTATTGGAAACTATAAATGTGGATGATAAAGTAGCCGTATATTTTCCGCACTCCTACAACTTTTCAGGTGAGCTGTTCCTGGTGCCAAGCCGCAATGTCACTTACCTGAACATACCAAGCTCCGACGTGATGAAATTCATCGTTTCAGGTGGCGTTTCGAGGTTATAGGACCAGTGATTAAGGAGATTCTCTGATTTCTAAGATTTCTGTCTGAACCCGGATTAAGGGGGGCGGATTAACCCGAACGTAGAGACTCAAAATGTGGCGTCTCCGCTATACAACTATAGGTTTAAAGCCAGAGTAAAGAAGGATTTAAATTTTCAGCAGGATATATATACCGCAAGTTTAGCGGCAGCGCAACTTGTAGTTAAGTTTGGTGCCAGTTTGTAACTGGCTTTCTGAGCGGGCATAAAAGGGTGGTTTTGCTGGTTTTATAGTCTGAGAAGTTGATAACTATAGTTTCGACCGGCCAGGCTGCCGCCGGTATCTGACCGATGACGTACAGTGGGTGCGAGTCTCCAGATTTGCTGGGCTATAGTTGCATAGCTGCTTCAATGCCAAGTTTAGACCTATAGTTTCATAGCCGAGACGCAAAAGGTGGCGTCTCTACAATCCCGGGCTGTTGTTAGTGTTTTCACCAACAATCCAATAATTAACTTACTCTATAAACCAAGATTAATCACTTACATCAGACAACTAAATTGTATGCATGACGAATAAACTATAGTTTAGTATTTTCATTTCGTAATTCATCATTCGTAATTAAACAACGTGCCTTACCTGATCAGGGATAAATCGAAACTGCATTACCGGGTGATCGGGAATGGGAGCAAAGTGTTGCTGGCATTTCATGGGTATGGGCAGAGCAGTTTATATTACCACCCCATGGAGCAGGCCTTAGGCAGCGATTATACCATCTATGCGTTCGATCTTTTCTTTCATGGGGGAAGCCGGCTGCACAAAGACAACATGCCGCTTACCAAGGAGTTTCTGAAAGAGATGATCGGGCATTTTCTGGAGAAATATAAGATTGACCGTTTTTCGGTGATGGGGTTTAGCATGGGGGGCAAGTTTGCGCTAACTTTAATAGAGCAGATGCCCGGGCGGGTAGAGGAACTATACCTGATCGCGCCCGACGGTATTAAAACCAGTTTCTGGTATAATATTGCCACCTACCCCGGCTGGATGCAGCAACTTTTTAAGCGTACTGTGGTTAAACCTCAGCCTTTCTTCAAGTTTCTGCAGGTGCTTCATAAATACAACCTGGCGCACAAAAGCCTTATCCGTTTTGCAAATTACCAGATGGACAGCACTGCAAAGCGCCTGCGGGTTTACCGTAGCTGGATCGGTTTCCGTGATCTGAATTTCGATATCCGGATGATTGTACGGCTGCTTAACAACTATAAGATTCCGGTAACTATGTTCTTGGGCGAATACGACGAAATAATCTCTCCGAAGCGCGTGAGCGTATTTATGGATGCTTTGGATAAAGGCGAATTAATTGTTTTAAAGACCGGCCACTCAAACCTGATACAGGATGTAGCCGAGCTGCTTCATAAGCGCAAAAGCCTGAATCTATAGTTGAGGCAACTATAGATCTGCAGCAAAGTATACATACAACCAACTAAAGATTCCACAAATTTCAACACTATACTCTATGAACTACCTGAACCGCCTGATCGCTTTTAGCTTTGCTTTGATGTTAATTGGCACTGCCTGTTCTTCGGAAGGAGAAAAAGAAACCAAAACTGAAAATGAGCAGGCTGAGTCTACTGCCAAAAATGACGAACCAAGCGAACCGGTTGATGAAAGCCTGGCCAAAATAAAACTGCCGGATGGCTTTAAGATTGATTACTACGCCAAAAATGTAGAAAATGCCCGTTCTATGGCCTTAAGTCCATCGGGCGTATTGTTTGTGGGCACGCGCAGCAACGACAAAGTATTTGCTATAGTTGATAAAGATAAAGACGGCAAAGCAGACGAAACCATAACGATAGCCACCGGCTTAAATTCGCCGAATGGTGTGGCTTTAAAAGATGGAGACCTGTATGTTGCCGAGATCAGCCGCATTATTAAGTTTCCGAAAATAGAGCAGAACATGCGCAACAAGCCGAAGTACGAAGTAGTGTATGACAAATACCCGAGCGACACGCACCACGGCTGGAAATACATAGCTTTTGGGCCGGATGGTAAACTATACGTTCCGGTTGGGGCACCCTGCAATGTTTGTAAAGAAGAAAACCCTGTTTATGCAACTATTACCCGCCTGAATGCAGATGGCACCGGCATGGAAATATTTGCAGAAGGCGTGCGGAACACCGTTGGTTTTACCTGGCATCCCACAACGAAAGAACTATGGTTTACCGACAACGGCCGCGACATGCTGGGCGATAACATCCCGAACGATGAACTGAATTTAGCTACCAAAAAAGGCCAGCACTTTGGTTTCCCGTATTGCCACGAAGGTGAAATACCTGACCCGGAATTTGGCAAGAACCGCGATTGCAGCGAGTTTGTGAAACCGGTACAGAAGCTTGGGCCGCACGTAGCTGCTTTGGGTTTGAAGTTCTATAACGGTAACATGTTTCCTGACCAGTACAAGAACCAGCTATTTATAGCGCAGCATGGCTCCTGGAACCGCTCTGAGCCAATTGGCTATCGTGTAATGCAGTTAGCAGTAGATGGTAAGGGCAACGCCTCAGACTATAAAACATTTGCAGAAGGCTGGTTACAGGATGGAAAAGCCTGGGGTCGCCCTGTGGATGTAGTAGTAATGCCAGATGGCGCACTGCTTGTTTCAGACGATACAAACAACGCCATCTACCGGATAAGCTATAATGAATAATGAGTAATGAATAATAACGAATGAAGAATAAGTAAGAATCTGAACTATAGTTTATAGTTAGAGCACTTGCCTTGAAATAGCCTGCAAACTATAGTTGCTACTGTTTTACATTAATCATTCGTCATTATTCATCATTCATTACTTAAAATGTCTATTTTCGCTTCTGATGAAAGATAAAAAAGCCCTTCATACAAAACAGGAAAAGCACGTAATAGGCCGGCGCGAGCTGGTTGCGCTGCCCGAACTGGAAATTGAGGAGATAGAAGCCAAGATAGATACCGGCGCGTATACATCAGCCATTCATTGCTCCGACATACACGAAGAAACCACCGCAGACGGTAAAAAAGTGATCTGTGTGGAATTGCTCGATCCATCGCATCCGCAATACAACCACAAAAAACTGCGTTTCGCCGAATTCGATTTTCGGTTTATAAAAAGTTCGTTCGGGGAGGTGCAGCAGCGTTATGTTATCCGTACAACCATCGAGCTTTTCGGAGAAGTAATAGAGGCCGAGTTCTCGTTATCAGACCGCAGCGATATGAAGTACCCGGTGCTTATCGGGCGCAAGCTTTTAAAGGGCAGGTTTATAGTAGATGTTTCCCGCAAAAACGTCTCTCAGAAGTTTAAGATCAAACAAAAGCAGAAACATACCAATTTATGAAAATAGCCATTCTCTCCCGCAACCCCAGGTTGTACTCTACCCGCCGGCTGGTAGAGGCCATTGAGAAGCGGGGGCACCAGGCCATTGTACTTGACCACCTTCGCTGTGACCTTATTATCGAGAAAGGCGACCCGCATATTTTATATAAAGGAGAACGTTTGACAGGTATTGACGCTATTATTCCGCGTATCGGAGCTTCGGTAACGTTTTATGGCACGGCTGTGGTGCGCCAGTTCGAGATGATGAAAGTGAAAAGCGCTGTGGATTCCCAATCTATCGTTCGCTCCAGAGATAAGCTGCGCAGCCTTCAGATTCTGAGCCGTGCCGGATTGGGAATGCCTAAAACTGCTTTCACCAATTATTCTAAAGAAACATCGGAGCTGGTAAAAGAAGTAGGCGGTGCGCCGCTGGTAATTAAGTTGCTGGAAGGTACACAAGGCCTGGGTGTGGTTTTGGCAGAGACCAAGAAAGCATCAGAATCGGTAATTGAAGCCTTCCATAACCTGAAAGCACGTGTTATAGTGCAGGAATTTATTTCGGAGGCTGGCGGCGCTGATATACGTGCCTTTATAGTGAACGGCGAAGTGGTTGGTGCCATGAAGCGACAAGGCAAGGAAGGTGAGTTCAGGTCTAACCTGCACCGCGGCGGTAAAGCAACGCTTATAAAACTTACCCGCGAAGAAAAGGCGGCTGCCCTGTTAGCTGCCAAATCATTAGGGTTAGGTATAGCTGGTGTTGATATGCTGCAATCCAAGCGCGGTCCGCTTATCCTGGAAGTAAACTCATCGCCGGGCCTGGAAGGGATTGAAAAAGCTACCCAAAAAGACATTGCCAGTAAAATAATTGAGTACGTGGAAGGCCTTGCTAACAAGAAGCCGAAGAAGAAAGTAAACGAGTAGCATGCCTGATACTATAGTTATCAACGGGCGCAGTATAGACCGTGGTGAAAAAGTACTGACCAAGCTGGTGATCAGCAAGCTACCCAGCGGTACGGTTATCGAAATTCCGGTTTACGTTTTCAGGTCAGTGCACGACGGGCCGGTGGTGCTGCTGATGGCAGGCATGCACGGCGACGAAGTGAACGGCACAGAGATCATCCGCCGTATGCTTTCCAAAAAAATGCTGTATCCGCTTAAGGGAACTATCATTGCCGTTCCGATCCTGAATATTTACGGTTTCCTGAATTTCAGCAGGGAGGTGCCGGATGGCAAAGATGTAAACCGAAGTTTCCCGGGGAACAGGGAAGGGTCGCTGGCCAGCCGTGTTGCCTACCGCTTTATGAAGGAAGTAATGCCTTACGTGGATTATGGCCTGGATTTCCATACCGGAGGTTCCAGCAGAGCCAATTACCCGCAGATCAGGTGTGTGCTTGGCGACCATAAAAATGAAGAACTTGCTAAAGCATTTGCCGCACCTTTTATCATGAATGCACCTTACCGCCAGGGCTCGCTCCGCAAAGAGGCCGGCAAGCTTGGCAAATCCATACTGGTGTACGAGACCGGCGAAAGCCTGCGTTTCGATGAGAAAGGTATAAAACTGGGCATGCAAGGTACCTGTCGGGTATTGCACCACCTGGGCATGACCCCGAATTGTGTTGAGGCAACAGAGCCAAGTGTGGTTTGCATGAAAGATATCTGGCTACGTGCTAAAAATGCGGGTTTGTGGCGCACGTTCATCCAGCCCGGCGATTATGTTAAAAAAGGCCAGAACATTGGCAGCATAACCGACCCGTACGGCGAAATGGAAGTGCGTATGAATGCGCCTGCAGCTGGTTATGTGGTCGGGTTAAATAATATGCCCGTTGTAAACCAGGGCGATGCCCTGGTGCATATTGCGTATTAATAGTTTTTGAAGTATCTCTTAAGACTCCGAAGCGTGCGCAGCTCCTGCAGGTGTTAAGACAAAAGCCCGGCTACAACTATAGCCGGGCTTTTGTCTTATAGTTAAACTATAGTTCAGCCCTGCCGTTGTTGGTGTTTTCACCAACAACGGCAGGGCTGCGCTTACAAGAGCTTGCTGGTGAAAACACGCAGCAAGGTCATCTTCGCATATAATTAATAAACTATAGTTTATACCCAGGTTCTGCGCTCGCTGAAGTGGTTGCAGCCAAATTCGGCACCTGTAATCATTTCAAATTGTTTTGGTTTCAGGTCTGCTGATGCTTCGTGCACCAGCGGCAGCACGTATGATGGGTCCATGGCGTGCTGGCCGGTCAGTTCGTCGCACACACCAAAATTGTTACTTGGTACCTGTACCTTATTCGGGTCCTGCTCCCAATGATTGCAGTGATTGCATGTTGCTTCCATAGTTCTGTAGGTTTATAGTTTGTCTTAAAATATACTTCCTGTTTATACTTACCCTGCGCGTTGCCGGTTTGCTGATTTGGTGGATTTACATAAATTTAGAATCAGACTAAACAACAGGCAATACGTGGCTGCAACTATAGTTAGTAAAACAGAACGGCCCCGCTAAACTATAGCAGGGCCGTTTTTTATAGGTAACAGTTAAGCAACTGTCAGTAAAATCAACTATAGTTTAGAATACGTAACGCACGTGCAGGGCAGAATCCCAGTAGCCACCGCCACGTGGTATGTTTATGTACGGCTTAATATCAGCGCCAATGGTAAACGGAATGTCGCGGATGTAATATTCCAGGCCAAGTACACCATCCACACCCAACGCCACTACATGGTCGTCATAGTAATGCTCGTGGTTCTTGTGATAATAATGGTGTCCGTCATGGAAACCAACGTGGCCACCCAATCCATAGTACCACTGCAGACCACTTGTATTAAAAGCCTGCGCATGTTTTTCGTAAAGCACTGTGATTACGGTACCACGGTGTCTGAAGCTGGTGCTCAGGATACCTTCAATAGCAGCATCGCTTTTGATAAAATGCTTTACAGTTAAGCCCGAAGCAATACCGCCCCTGAAGCCTATACCAGTTTTGTAGCCACTCTGGGCATTTGCACTGAAAGCAACCGATAAGATCAGCGCCAGTGCAAAAGAAATTCGAATTAACGTTTTCATGAAAGGTTAAAAGTTAAAAATGTGCGTCCGGCAAAATTGCACTGCCGGTGCAGTAAAATTAAAACATCTAACGTATATAAAAATAAATATTGTACGCTACCGCTACTTTTTAGATGAAGTTTTGTAGCTCTGCAGGTAAGCAGTTTTGCGGGTACGCCGCCCTATCAGTTTAAAAAAAGATATAAAATGTTGGTCATCACGCTTTAAGGCTTTGGCAAAGGCATCGGGTTTCTTATCGTCCTCAAAATCTTTGATGTAATGCTCGCGTACAACGTCGGCTTCGGAAAGTTCTTCGGCAGCTTCAATTTGTACTAATCCTGTTTTCTCCCATAGTTTGCGCCACCACGCTATGCTGTGTATAAAGTACCAGTAGTTTTTATAATCGCGACGCAGAAACCTGGGCACCTTGTCCAGGGACTCGATCTCTTTGGTAAAGCAGACATCCACTATAGCAATGTGGCCATCGGGTTTTATGAAGCGGGCAATGTAGGGCAGGTACTTCTCGTCGGTGCCAAAGTAGGTGTAAGAATCTACCACAATCACAGCATCAAAGTATTCTTC
The DNA here is from genome assembly GCF_010092985.1 of Pontibacter pudoricolor. Lineage (GTDB taxonomy): Bacteria > Bacteroidota > Bacteroidia > Cytophagales > Hymenobacteraceae > Pontibacter > Pontibacter pudoricolor. The sequence goes on from NZ_CP048106.1 coordinate 4,196,936, forward strand.
GGCAAAGGGAAGGGAGCGGGCATCGGCCTCTATTGGTATTACGTTTTCTTCGCAGCCTTCTTCCAGTATGCGCTCATAGTTGTCACTCGCCGAGATGGCCTCGTCTACAGCCCAGACCTTAACTCCAAACTCTTTAGCCAGAAAGATAGAGCTGATGGCCTTTCCGCAGCCCAAGTCGAGCACACGCATGCCCGGTTTCAGGTCCAGCGATTTGGTAAGGCTTTCTACGTTAAATAGTACGTTTTCGCCCATCGAGTGCTTGCGCACCCACTCGGGGTCGTATTGGGTGGCTTTCGGGAAAACATGCCGTAAGTGGCGTGGCTGCATAATATAGCTTTTAGGTGCTTTGCCTTTACGCAAGCTTATAGCTATAGTTTATAGTTTAGCAGCCATATCGGCTATTTTATCGGAAGGGTAGATGTGCACACCACCCCGGTTTTGCTCTGCCGCATACAGCATGGCTTTGGCTACATCTTCGCCGGGAATGGGTTTGTACCTGCGCAAAGGACCCACCATCAGGCCGCTCAGGGGCTTTATTATCTTAGAGGCCAGTTCTTCGCCGGTGCGCTCTTCTTCGCGGTCGCCCAGCAGCAGGCTCGGCCTGAAAATATGTACGCCCCTGAACCCAAAATCCTGCACGTCGCGCTCCATTTCGCCTTTCACCTTGTTGTAAAAGATCATAGAGCCGGCATCGGCACCCATGGCAGATACTACCAGAAACTGCGCCGCATGTTTAGCAGCAGTAAGCCGGGCCAGCTCCACCACGTAGGTATGGTCTACTTTATAAAAGTTTTCTTTAGAGCCCGCTTTTTTTATAGTGGTGCCCAAGCAGCAGAACACATCATCGGCCACCAGATCTGAAGCATATTTCTTCAGGTTATCAAAGTCAATTACTTTCTGGTCCAGCCTGGGATGTATAAGTGGCAGATCGCGCCGGCCAACAGAGATAACCTGGCTGTACCTGTTGCTGGCGAGCAGCAGGCGCAGGCAATGCCCACCCACCAGGCCGCTGGCTCCTACAATTAACGCATTTCGGGTTTTGTGCATAAGAGATGTTCGCTTATGCTGAGAATACGTTTTTAAGGGCTATATAGTCGATGTAGTATAATAATTTAACCGAGAAATTATTGTTCTGCGGTGCCTGTAAAGTCTTGTTCAGGTTTTCGATATACTTTTTCTCTATCTCTTTGCGCTGATCCTGTATGGCGTTCTTCCAGACAACCATTAATTCGCTTCCTGGCGCAAATCGCCAGGTATACATCACGTCTATGTTAAAAGCATTATAATTGATGTTGTTATACCGCGTCTGGTTCGGGTCCTGCTCCGGGGTTATCCTGGAAAGGGTGCCGTTATGCTGCAGGTAATACAGCCAGTTATTTTCGGCTGTAGACCAGTAGTGACGCATGTTCAGTGTAAGGCCGGTGCGCTCGTTAAAAATGTATGCCCCTGACAAAGTAGTGGTCAGTGTTTTAATATCCCGGTTTGCGAAAACGCCTGTTGCACTGCCCCATGGGTCGGAAATGTGACCGATGCTGTGTTTGTTTATACTATAGCTGTTGCCATTAACAAGCAGTAGCTTGTCGTTTACCCGGAAGCGTGGGTTCAGGCTACCCCACCAGTCGCTCTGGTTGTAGCGGTTCGACTGCCAATGTCCCACCGATGCGTCAAATGCCAGGCGCTTGCGGTAGTCGGTTGACATGCCGAAGTTGAAATCGAAGGCCGGTGGCTTTATGAACACCTGCGGAAACTGTCTGGCCTCAAAGTAATCGTACGCGTTGCCCGGGCGTAGGCCAACGTTACCATAAGCGCTCATAAAATTACGGAAACGCACGTTGGTACTCAGGCCAATGCTGGCACTTACATACTCGCGGGGCGCATACAACATACTATGGCTCACGTTCAGGCTGTTGTTCCAGCCCAGGAATTTCCAGATGGGCTGATAAAAGTTATAGCTGATGCTGGCGCTGTTGCTGATCTCGTTGTTGTTGCTCAGGTAACCCATGTCGTTTATCTCATAGGTATCCGATTCTACGTGGTGGTTCAGGCCGAAGCGCAGGTTGCCGCTTACCTTACTGAAATTTACACTATACTGATGGCCCAGGTGTACATCTGTCGGGATGGAGTCGCCGCGCAGAATTTTATTGTAGATCTGGCTCAGGTTACCTGCTGCACTAATGGCATAGTTGTTCGTTTTATCTGCAAAGCGCACTTTCAGGCCGCTTACGTTGGCATCGTAATACCCTTTGGAACGGCTGACGTTGGTGTTTGTAAAGGTGATAAATGAGTTGCGTGGCAGGGTCTGGTCCAGCACAAATACGCTATAGTTGGTGAACGGATCGGTAAGTACTTCGCGGGTCTCACCGGTTTCGTCGTTCTTTATCTTAGCGAACATGTTGCGGGTAATGGCATTGAATAAACCTACACCCAGTCCTTTCCTTGTTCTGCCCGATACTTTGGCCGCATTCAGCAGGCCGCTCGTAGCTGGGTTATCAACTATAGATTCATTTTCCTCCATTGTACCTCTAACGCTATTCCGGAGCATAGGCGTGCCCCCGATGCGGCGGGAGTAGAACAGGCCGGCTTTGTTGAAAAGCTCGGTGCCTTCGGTAAAGAACTGGCGGTTCTCCCCAAATTTCACTTCAAACGGGCTCAGGTTCAGCACCTGGTTATCTGATTGTGTCTGGCCGAAATCCGGCACCAGGGTTACGTCTAAGGTAAAGGCGTCGTTTATGCCATATTTCACATCCATACCCCCGTTTATAGAGTGGTTATAGCTGCTGCCGCTGGTTTCGCCGGAGTAATGGTTCAGGTAACCCGAAACGTAAGGCGTAAACTGCAAACGCACCGGCGACTTAATGCCTTCAATACCGATGGCGCGTCCTTCCTGGCTCACGAAACCTTCCACGGCGTTGTCTACATGGTTCCAGTACGATTTTTCGCGGGCACGACGAACCACGCGCATAAAATTCACGCCCCAGGTCTGCACCTGTGTTTCAGGGAAACGAATGGCGCTGTACGGTATTTTCATCTCTACTACCCAGCCCTGTGTCGTCTTTTTTACCTGGCTGGCCCATACGGCGTCCCAGTTCCAGTCTTCACGGCCCTGCGAAAGTTTAATGTCTGTCTGCACACCCGCTGCCGAAACCATAAAAGCAAAGGCATTTTGCTTGTCGTTGTAAGTATCCAGGTACACGGCAAACATATCAGCATTGTTCTCACCGGAGTCGCGTCCGCCAAACTGGGTAAGTATAGAGTCCGGAGCGGTATCATAGAGGTTGGCACCGATGTAAACAGCTTCATTATCATACAAAAAGTACACTTCTGAATGCTGTGACGATGGTTTGCCGTTGTGTGGGTCGTAACGCACAAAGTTGGTGGCAGGAACTACAGTTTGCCAAACTTCGGGCTCCAGGTAACCATCCAAAACGGGTGCTTTGGTAGCGCGCGCAGCCTTGGTTGTTTTGCGTTTAAGCTCAGTGGCTTCGGGTTCTTTGTTTTTGTCGGTTGCTGTGGCAGTACCGGTTAGTAAGGTAAAAGTTAGGGCAAAAGCAAGGTATTGGTGTAGCATTATAGTATTGCGCCTGACGAAAGCGCCGCTGTAAAAGGTTATCAGTCTGGTTTATAGTTAGTGTTGCGGAGGTAAGACGTGGCTAACGCCTGAGCTTGATATAGTCCGGGTAGATCTCGATCCTGTTTGCTTTGTACAGGTTCCCTACCGCACGTTTAAACATTTTTTTGCTGGCACCTACTACACGGTAAATATCCTCCGGATCGCTTTTATCCGACAGGTTCAGGGTTCCATTCTGTTCTTCGAGCAGCTGCATTACTTTAGCTGAGGTCTCATCCATCTCGCTAAACGTATCGGCATCGGGCTTGCGCAACGTTACGTCTATCTTGTTATCGGGGCGGATGGTTTTAATGTAGGCAGGCAGTTTATCACCAATCTCCAGGTCTTTAAAAACCTCGTTTCGGTATAGCAGGCCCAAATACGTGTTGTTGATGATCACGTTATACCCAAGGTCGGTATAGGCAGCTACCAGCACTTCTACCTGTTCACCTTCTTTTACCTGGATGTTATCATTCTGCAGGTATTTGTTGATCTTGGCAGTACCAACTATCCGGTCCGAGGCATCATCTAAATACACATACACGCAGTACTTACGGCCGGGTACCATTTTGTCTTTCTGGTTATTGAGGGGCACCAGCAGGTCTTTCTCCAGTCCCCAGTCCAGGAAAGCACCGAAGCTGGAAGTGTCTTTGCACAGCAATCCCGCAAATTGCCCTACTGTGGCGTAAGGGGTAAGGTTAGTAGCAATTACCCGGTCTTCAGAGTCGCGGTACACGAATACGCGCACAAAATCACCAACTTTAGCACCTTCTGGTAAATATTTTTTAGGAAGCAGTATGTCGCCGTCTTCAGAAGTTAAATAAACCCCGAAGTCTACTTCACGCGCTATCTCGAGCTCGTTGTAATTGCCTAAATCTACCATGGTTGTGTTGTTGCTGTGTAAGTGCTGTCCTACAAATCTAATAAAAAGCCAAACGCTTTAAAAGCTGAGAACCTGCTAAATAGCAATAGTCTATATATTTAGGATAAAGTCTAAAATGGAATGGGTTAAGTGTAAGAATATGGTTTTTGATTTGCCTTATCCCAACCTCCCCGTTTTATCGAGGGCCCCTACCGCCAAAACAGGGGAAGGAACCCTGCTATCGTTCTATAGTTTCTCGTTTGTCATTTCGAACAGCGTGAGAAATCTGAGTTCTATAGTTTGCTACTCTACTTTTCAATCCAAGCCTTTCCTTCTATAGTTACCACTTATCCTGAGAGCTTTACTTGCCTATTGTTCTATAGTTGGCTTTCATGCCCTCACGGCCGGGAGGCCCCGTCTTGGGGGTAGGGGCCCTCGATAAGGGCATCGCGCTGCTGCTTTCTTTCTACCCTCGTACCTCGGGTTGCCTGGCGGCACCGCAACAAAGCAAAGGCGCTCAACCCAAAGACTGTGATCAGTTCGATAGCATTTTTTTAGTTGAGTGATAAGCTATAGTTGCATTGCCTTATCGTGGCTATAGTTTCGTAGGGACAGGTCGCGACCTGTCCGATCTTAGGCTGTAACTATAGAAAACTCAGATTTCTGCCGCTGGTCGAAAGGACAGTTGGGAAAGCAGTAGCAGAAAGTCCCCCTTCGAAGGGGGCAGGGGGATGACAAACACCCACTATAAAACGATATCCTCAACTATAGCAACAGCCGTAATTCCCCTCTTGGGAGGGGTAGGGGTGGGTTAAAACCAAAACTATAAAACTATAAAACTATAACTCCAACAATAGCGACTGCTATAAAGCTCCTTCCCCTGTTCTTAGGGGAAGGCTGGGAAGGGGTAAAAAAAGGCAGCACTTTGCAGCGCTGCCTTTTCAAAATCTATAATTTGTAAAACTTACTTAGCCTTGGCTTTTGCAGGAGCTTTTCTGGCTGTTACTCTTAATCCGTCTTTACTGCTGCGGCTTTTCTGATCTTCAGCTTCCATAATATCTTCTGGTCGGGCAATCATTCCGATTGATAAACCGTCATCGCCTAAAAAGTGCTCTATGTGGTGGCAGCGGTCTTCTGTTTTGATCAGGATGCCTTCCAGTAATGCTTTGGTGGCGAAGTCTTCGTGCTGCATGGCCAGTTTTATAGTTTTGCGTAACTCTACAGCTATCGTTTTTTCATCGTCCATGTCCTTGGCCAGCATCTCTCTTATCCTGAAAACGCCTTCTTCTTCGTGGTCAATGTAGGTTAGTTCCAGTTGTTTTTTTGGGTGGCAGGTAGGGCAGTAGCCCATCACGGTCAGGCGCTCGGCAATGGCATCGTACTGTTCGTGCAACTGGGTGTAGTGGTCCTCAAAAAACAAATGCAGATCTCTGAACTGCGGGCCTTCTACCATCCAATGGTGTTTGTGATACTGGTTAAATAGCGTGATGAAAGACGACAGGTGCCGGTCCAGTTCACGGGCCATAACTTTTGCTGTATTATCTGACAACCCAACCGGGTTTCCTTCATATTCTGATTTTTCTCTTAGTTTTTCCATAGGTATAGTTTGTAATGCTACCTCTATACTTACCCCGAAAAGCGGAAAAAGGATATGCTGAATCTTATCTGAACTCTGCTACGCCGGGGCGCTCAAATCGGAAATCGGTGAAATCGTAGTATGGCCGTGATGCCTCGTAAACCTTAAAGCTGCTGATATCTTCGTTGGCAGGCAGGCGTGGGTAAAAGCTTAATAGGATCTGTATCGTGCTGAAAGACAGATACTCGTTCCGGAACCTGAAGCCAAGGCCATAACCAGTATAAGGTTTGTTTTTGAAAGGACTCGTTTTATTGCCAGCCGATAGCCAGGCCACATCGGCGAAAGCTACTGTTGCCAGTTTAAAGCCCAGGAAAGAAAAAGGTGTGTAAAGATTGGCTTCATAATTAAGCGTGAGACGTTTGCTGCCCCTGAGCAGTTCGGAGTTAAAGCCGCGCAGGCCCTCGTTGTTATTGATAGACAGCAGGTCTTCGGGGTTGCGGTTCAGGCCGAAAGTGGCGCGTGTCTGTAAATAATGGCGTAATTTCCAGCTGCCGTTTTCATACAGTCTGGTAAAGTACAGCGATTGTAGCTGCAACAGGCCCTGCTGCCAGCTTCCGTCATTTATAAACGAACCGTACGTAACATTGCCAAACAGGTAGCCAAAGTGTTGCCGGTACCTGGCAAAAGCAAACGAAGCTCCCAGGTAGCGGCGGTTGGTTAATGTGCCATTTTCGTAACCGGTAGTAACGGAAATTATGCTGCCGGCTGGTATATCTTCTGTGCGGCCAAAACCAAACAGGTATCGGTCTTTATAATATTTACGCACACTATAGCCAATACTGCCCAGGTATAGTTGGTTACTCTGGAAATTCTCGGTAGGGGTGGTTTTATAGTTGGTGTCGATCACTCTCAGGCCTATGATCATGCGGCCGCGTGGCTCGTACCCCAGGTTATAGCTTTTAAACTTAAAGGCACGTCCGAACCAGGCATCGCGTCGGGTATAGCTAAGGTTACCGAATCGCGGAATGGTGTCTGCGTCAGTTGGCGGAAGCAGTATGCGTTCCTCTACCTGGCTAATGCCCGCAGCACCTGCATAGCGGGTGTTGGTGGCATAAAAGTCCCGGTGCAGGAAAGCGCTCTTTTCCTGGTAATAATTTTCGTTAACATAAGCTATGTCAGCAGTTATATAAGACCGGCCAATGTTTTCTATACTATAGCGGCCGGCAAACTCCCAGGGGCGTGGATTGGGCTGGTTAAAACGGTAAGAAAGTTCCGGCTGATGGCCCAGTCCCAAAAAGTTAAGCTCCCGCACGGTCAGCCTGCCAGCTCCAGACGACGGTGTAAATGAGCCTGATCCGCCTAAACTAAAAACGTCTTTCGTAATCACGATCACATCCAGACTGTCTTCGGTGGTTGTTTGCTCGTTCACAATAATGCGGGCATCCAGAATATAGTCTGTCTGGCGCAGCAAGCGTTCCGATTCTACAAGCGCCAGAGGTTCCAGCACTTTATACTGCTCAAAAAGCAGCTTATTCCGGATCAGGCTTCTCTTGGTTTTTGCATGAAATATATTGCCGGTTTTCTCGAGCCAGTTCGCAGGTATCCGGGCGGTATCTTGTATAGAGTAACCAAAAGCATCCAGCGGAATAACCCGTATGTTGCGCACTACTTTATAGTTGTGGCGTTCATATTCCCGCTCTATCAGTTCGGCGTCCAGGTTTAGGGCAGCTTCGTTTTCGGGTGTAAAATCCAGAATAGAACTAAGCAGCTTGCCCATAATCGTTTTCCGCTCCGACAGTTCTTTCAGATTACGCATTACACGGTCTTCAAACCGGTGGGTGGTATCGGTAACTATAGTTGTGTCGGGCTTGGCAACAGGTTTTTTCTGAGCAGTTCCATCTATAGCAAACAACAGCAACAGGCCCAGCAAAAACAGGCAGAGCGCAAAGCTATAGTTCGGGTAAAAACGATGCATAAAATTACTCAGGTAGCGAAAGCGGCAGGTTAACCTTCTAAAGATAACATTTTTTAAGTGCACAACAGATACGGGTTTCCCTTAAAATGGATTTGGAGCAATTACAGTTATTATGTGTGCTAAATAAATTAGTATTTAGGACGATGTTGATAAGCATGTTTATAAGTTTTTGCTAAATTTATTAGGCCGTTTTGAGATAAAGTTTTACCTTTAAAACGCTAAAGCAGAAAAGTATACCCAGTATGGACGACAGAATAACAGAGAAACTAAAGATATTAGCAGATGCTGCGAAATACGATGTTTCGTGTTCATCCAGCGGTGGAAAGCGCAAAAACGATAACAAAGGCCTGGGTAATGCCGAGGGTATGGGCATTTGTCATAGTTATACCGAAGACGGCCGTTGCGTTTCGTTGCTGAAGATACTGCTTACCAACCACTGCATTTTTGATTGTGCCTATTGTGTTACCCGCAAAAGCAACGACATTAAACGCGCTGCCTTTACGGTGCAGGAAGTAGTGGACCTGACTATAAATTTCTATCGTCGCAACTATATCGAAGGCCTGTTCCTGAGTTCGGGTATTTTCTCAAATGCTGATTATACCATGGAGCGCCTGGTGCGCATTGCTAAAAAACTACGTCTGGAAGAAAAGTTCAATGGCTATATCCATCTTAAGACAATACCGGGTGCCAGCGAAGAGCTGATTAAAGAAGCCGGTTTATATGCCGACAGGTTAAGCGTGAACATTGAGCTGCCATCGGAAAAGAGCCTGATAAAACTGGCCCCTGAAAAGAACTATAGCGAGATACTGTTGCCGATGAATAACATTAAGCAGCAGTTGGTACAGGCTAAAGAAGAGAAGAAGTTGTTTAAGTCGGCTCCTGCGTTTGCACCGGCCGGCCAAAGCACGCAGCTTATAGTTGGCGCATCCGCCGAGAATGACCAGCAGATACTACAGCTCTCGAGCCAGCTCTACAAAGACTATAGTTTAAAGCGAGTGTACTATTCGGGTTACGTGCCGGTAAGTTCAGATAACAGATTGCCGATCATTACAGAGCCGCCTATTATAAGAGAGAACCGAATTTACCAGGCCGATTGGCTGATGCGCTTCTATGGTTTTGATGTAAAGGAAATACTGGATGAAAGCAACCCGCACCTGGACCTGGATATTGACCCGAAGCTGAGCTGGGCATTGCGCAACCGGCATGTGTTTCCGGTGGAGCTGAACACCGCAGACTATGAAATGATATTACGTGTACCGGGTATAGGAGTGAAGTCGGCGAAAAAGATCGTGTCGGCACGCCGGTTTGCTTCTTTAAACTATGAGCATTTACGCCAGATGGGAGTGGTGCTGAAGCGGGCAAAGTATTTTATAACCTGCCAGCAGAAAAGCCTGCAACCTTACGACTTCGATTCGCAGCGTATCCGGAATAAGATTTTGTTTGGAGATGGAGCCGTTCGGAGCCCGCTGCTTACTCAGCAGCTGGACCTGTTCAGGCAAGTGGGATGATAAACCTATATAACTATGGCACAGAAGTATAAAAGCCCTGTCGCGAATTCAGATTCAGAAACAAAAAAGATAAAAACGATTAAAGTAAAAGTCATGAGAAAGAACAACAAAGTTGCCCGCGTATCCTGCTATTGCAAACTGAACATGCTGGTACCACACCTGCAGCGTATGCAGGCTGAAGGAAAACAGGAGAAAGCCCGCAACAACAACCAGTAAACTATAGCCATGCACCTCTATGCCTACGACGGCTCTTTTGAAGGACTGCTGACGGTAGTGTTCGAAGCCTACGAGCGTAAAGCCTGGCCAACTGCCATAGAGCAGGAGCAGGTGGCACAGCCGGGCATTTTCGGTACAACTATAGCCGTAGTAACCGACGAAGAAAAGGCACAGCGGGTATGGAAAGGTCTGCAGCACCGGTTATCGGCCGCAGCCCGGAAGCAGCTATACTATACCTATTTGTGGGAACAGCCAGGCTTTGAGCTGGCTATCTTCAACTATATAAAACTGGCTTTTGGTACTTCTGAAAACATAGAAGGTAACTTTACCGCACCTTGTGTGCTGCAGGTGCAGCAGGCAGCCAAACAGTTGCATCGCGAGAAACACCGCATGGAAGCCTTTGTGCGTTTCCAGAAAACGACAGACGAACTATACTATGCGCACATTGAGCCTGATTTTAATGTGTTGCCGGTAATAATTGAGCATTTTACGAAGCGCTACGCTGATCAGCGCTGGGCCATATACGACACGCGCCGCCGGTATGGTGCCTACTATGACCTGCAGGCTACCACCTTTATAACACTGGATGCAGCACCCCGCAAAGGAATGGGCGTGTTGCCCGCATCAGCAATTACGCAGCAGGAAAAAACATACCAGCAACTATGGCAGGTATACTTCGACCATGTAAATATTGTCGAGCGTAAAAACCCGAAACTACACCTCAGGCATATGCCTAAACGCTACTGGAAGTACCTTTCTGAAAAACAGCCCCGCCTGCAAGCCTGAGCATACTATTAGTTTAGGTTTATCTGCTCCTGAAACGAGTGTTGAAAAATTGTACAGCTTTTTTGCTCCACTTTGTAACATACCCTGTACGTTGCACGTAAGCATTACTATATATTTATTTTAAAACAAGCGGCAGACTTAACTGCTGAAGCATAAAGTGGCCTTACCACTGCATGTCGCTTAGCTAATGTTTTTGCACATATGAATACACGCGTACGTAAAAAACTTATTCAGGTGGCTCGTGGCAGAGCAAATCAAATGACCTTTCAGAACCTGATCTATGAAGCAGAACTCGGCCTGAACCTTGACAATACCTACGAAAAAGCACAGCTAACAGAAGTAATTGACGAAATATCGGAAGAAGAGCACGCCGAAGGGAGACCTTTGCTGAGTGCGCTTGTTAGCACCAAAGGGTTTAAGAACCAGGGCGATAACTTTTTCAGGCTATGTGAACGCCTAGGCTACGGCAACTGGAGAGAGCTTAAAAAAGATGCGGAGTTTTTAGAGGAACAACGCAAAGCCTGCCGCGAATTCTGGCAGAATAAAGAAAATTTTTCTACCTACCTATAATACAACTACAGAGCGGCAGGCCTTCCATCTCACCCTTGGCTGCCGCTCTGTTTTTCTTTTTGCTTCTTTCCCAACTATAAGCCGTCGTTTTTTCTGTACCTGATATAATTCGCAACATAGGCTGTATATAATTGCCTGTCAGTATATAATGTAATTAAAACCTGTTGCTGTAACCCGCCAATCAATAGCCTCTCTTTTATAAAAGTATCAACTACAATAAGTACAAAACCGACTGGTTTGCTTTGAGTTAGCTGTTATAAATTGCTCCCGAAAAGATTATAATAATGTAAAATATATAGTTTAATTTGTATCTATAAATCTTCTGGTATACATCTGTGTCCGGGCGATTTACAATGCAGTTAAACTATTTTTTTACAGCCTATGAAAGCAAATACTTTTACCCTTCCTTTTATTCTTACTTTGTTTTTTGCCCTGACCGGCTTCAGCGCTTTTGCCCAGGGGGCAAAGTTTGGCAAAGTAAATGATCACGAACTTAAAATGAGCCAGTATGCGCAGGACACTTCTGCGGAAGCTGTTGTGCTGTCAGATATCGGTTTCACCAAGTTCAGCTTAAACCATGGCATACAGGTTATCACTGACCGCCACATCCGTATCAAGATCCTTAAAAAGTCAGGTTACGACTGGGCAAACTTTGAGGTACCCTTTTATGTGCAAGGCGGCGACCGCGAACGTGTTACCAGTATAAAAGGTGTAACCTATACGCTGGAGAACGGAGAAGTGCAGAAGCATAAACTGGATACGAAAAGCGTATTTGAAGAGCAGCACAGCGAGAACTGGTACTCCAAAAAATTTACCATGCCTAATGTTAAAGTAGGTTCAGTAATTGAAGTGAGCTATACCATTTCATCCGACTTTTTCTACAACATGCGCGAGTGGGAGTTCCAGACAACTATACCAACCCTTTGGAGTGAATACAGCGCCGAAATTCCGTCTTACTTCGACTATAAGTTCCTGATGCAGGGGTATCATCCGTTGCATTCAAACAGCAAGAACAACAAGGGCGCTGGTACACCTGAGCTTACGAACTACGCCTACACCTGGACCATGAAGGATGTGCCGGCACTGAAAGAAGAAAAATACATTACGACGCTTAAAGATTACCAGGCTAAAATAGAATTTGAATTGCAGCGGGTAAATCTGCCTAACCAGGCTCCGAAAATTATGACCGGAAATTGGGAAGACGTAGTAATGAACTTGTTGGCAAACGACCGCTTCGGTATGCAGATAATTAAAAGCGGTTTTTATAAGCGCGACCTGGCGAACATTTTAGCGCAGCATAAAACGCCTGAACAGCAGGTGCATGCCATTTATGAGTTTGTAAAAGGTAAAATGACCTGGAACGAGCAAAACGCTTACATGGCCAGAACAAGCTTAAGCGATGCCTATAGCAAAGGTACTGGTAATGCTGCTGATATAAACCTGCTGCTGGTAGCTATGTTAAAGGAAGCAAGTTTTGATGCATCGCCGGTACTGGTAAGCACGCGCGCAAATGGCCGCCCGCCACAGGGGTCGCCGTTGGTAAATAAGTTTAACTATGTGATAGCGCGTGTTTTTATAGATAATAAAGAGTATTTGCTGGATGCTACAGACCCGCTGCTTCCATTTGGCATGCTGCCTGTAAGAGCCCTGAACGGCAGCGGGTACATCGTGAAAAAGAATGAGCACCGCTGGGTAAATTTAAAACCTGTGGTTTACTCTAAATTTATAAATACGGATGTTACTATCAGCGCGAACGGCGACATGACCGGGCAGGCTGTGGAGTCGGCAGGTGGGCACTACGCCTTAACATTGCGAAGAGCACTTAACGAACAGGGCGAAGAGAAATTTGCAGAAAACCTGTCGCGCGAAGTAGGTAACTATAAGCTTGGCAAGCCAGTTTTTGAGAACAAGGACAATATAGGCGACCCGCTTCATATTAAGTACAACATCAGCGCAAGCGGTAACGGGCAGCAGAACAGTATTATTTACCTGAATCCGCTAATGGGGCACGGCGATAAAGAAAATCCTTTTAAACTGACCGAGCGCCTTTACCCTGTCGATTTTGCCACACCTATAGATGAGACCATCATTACAAAGTATATTTTACCGGCAGGATATGTTATTGATGAAGCTCCTAAAAGCGTGAACGTACTGCTGCCGGAAAATGGTGGAAAGTTTATGTATATGGTACAGCAGCATGGCAACGAGTTGCAGGTAATGAGCCGGGTAAATATAAACAGGCCTGTGTTTTACGCCGAAGAATATGTGTACCTGAAAGAGTTCTATAACCAGATCGTGGCCAAGCACGCCGAACAGATTGTTTTAAAGAAAAGCTCTTCCAATTAATTAAAGCATCATACATGCAGCTACAGTAAAAGGGCAAACCGGATAAGTTACGGTTTGCCCTTTTACTGCCTTAGCTCGCTTCTCTTAAGCCATAGTTATGAAACAAATATCCGTTTTTATGCCCCTGCTTTTGTGGCTGGTAATTCCTTTTGCCGCATTTGCAACCCGCAACACATCCTCAGCCGACCTTATAAAAGGTGCCAATGCCGTTATAAACTCACAGGAAACCGTTTTTACAGTTACCTCGCCGGGCAGCGCCACCACTACTTTTAAAACCCGGATAACCATACTGAACGAGAACGGCCTGCACCGCGCCAAACTATACGTGCCTTACGACAAACTATCGAAGGTGAACTATATAAAAGGCGCCTCTTATTTCCAGGGTGGCAAAAAAATAAAAACGCTGAAAAACAGTGATATAGCGGATGTGAGCTCAATATCTGACTTCTCTCTGTTTGAGGATAACCGTGTAAAGATCGCTGACCTGACCCACACCATATACCCGTTTATAGTTGAGTTCGAGTACCAGACCACTTCGTCTAACATGCTGTTTTACCATACCTGGGCTCCGCTTGATGAAGATAAACTGTCGGTAGAGAATGCCACGTTTACGGTTATAATGCCGCAAGCAATGAAGATGCGTTACCGTGAAGCCAACCTGCAGCAGAAAGCTACACAGGAGGTGAAGGAAGGTAAAACGATCTATAGTTGGCAGCTAAGTAATTTAACACCGATCAAGACTGAGCCGTACGCCCCGCCAATGGCCGAACTGGTGCCCATGGTACGCACCGCTCCAACCGAATTTGAAGTGCAGGGCTACGCCGGCGACATGAATAGCTGGCAGAGCTATGGCCAATGGTTTAACAAGCTGAACGAAGGCCGCGATGTGTTGCCGGAAGCTACCAAAGCTAAAATTGCAGCCCTTGTAGCTGATGCCAAAACGCCGGAAGAGAAAGTAAAACGCATATACAATTACCTGCAGAGCAACACCCGCTACATTTCTATACAGTTGGGAATCGGTGGCTGGCAGCCCTTCGAGGCAAGTTTTGTAGATAGCAAAGGCTACGGCGATTGCAAAGCGCTAACCAACTATACGCAGGCTATGCTTAAGTCTGTAGGCATACAGTCTCACCATGCCCTGATACGTGCCGGCGAAAATGCACCTGACCTGATGGCCGATTTTCCAAGCAGCCAGTTTAACCACGTTATATTGTCGGTACCGATGAAGCAGGACACGCTTTGGCTGGAATGCACGAGCCAGAGCGAATCGGCGGGGTATACGGGCAGTTTTACCGGTAACAGAAAAGCGCTGCTTATTACACCGGAAGGCGGCAAACTGGTAAACACACCCGCCTACAAAGCAACTGAAAACATAGTGAACCGCACCATAAAAGTGATACTGGATGATGCCGGAAACGGAACAGCTTCTGCGGTAACACACTACAAAGGGGTAGAACACGAATCTTACCGCGACCTGCTGCATGCAGCCTCCCCTGAGGATCAGCGCAAATGGCTTTACCGCAACATCAGTATTCCATCTTTCGAGCTGAAGCAGTTTTCTTTTGACTTGAAAAAAGCGAGACTGCCTGAAGTAACGGAAAAGCTGGAACTGAGCGTACGCAAGTGTGCGACCATTAGCGGTAAACGCATGTTCCTGGCACCAAACCTGATGAACAAATGGGACAGCACGCCAAACACCGTAGAAAAGCGGACATTAGAAGTAGTGCGTTCATCGGCTTACACCAATACCGACACCGTAATTTATGAGCTACCTGCAGGCTATAGTTTAGAGTTTAAACCTAACGACCTAGCCTATGATACCGAGTTCGGGACGTTTAAGGCGACTACCAAAGTAGAAGGTCAGAAAGTAACTTACGTGCGCACCATACAATTGCACAAAGGCCGCTACAAACCAGAAGCCTATACTAAAATGCTGGAGTTTATGAACAACATCGTAAAAGCCGACGGCCAGCAACTGGTGTTTGTGAAGAATGTGCAGTAGGGAGAAATCTTTGACTGGCTACGCCTATAGTGCAGATAAGCGTATGTTTTCGTTTATCTAGAAGTTATGCATAAGCTCAATTTATGAAGTATTATCTAGGAGCATATTATTTTATAAAACTGCATAAGGCAAATTACGGCTCCATAAAGGACACCAAAATTTACACTTGCAGTACCTGTATAAATGACTCCTACTTCGATAGTTGGTCAATAACGTGGAGCGCCATCAACAATAGTGACAGTCTTAAAGAAGCCAAAAAGGATTTTAACCTGACTGACTCACAAATCACAGATATTCAAACTTGGGCGGACCAGAAATTTGAAGAAAAGAAAATAGGCTGGATAAATACTTTCTCCGATTACCATGTACTAAGCGAGTACAAGAGCAAGTTTTTCAGCAACGCTCAAGACTATCTGTTTCTTAGCATCAACTTTCCAGAAACAGAAAAAAATGATCTGTTGGAAGAGTTTAGTATCAAAGAGAAAGGTATAGGATCAATCGGACTTTGGGATAATCTAAACAGAAATATTCCAGAAGTAACTGACGAATCAGAAGTTGAGATTGGGTTCGACCTAATTGGGATAGAATTAGGTGGGGACTTTCATACCTTTCATTGCCATGACCTTGCTAGTGAATTGATTCAGAAATTCAATATTGAAATCAACCAGTACGGACTGATAGCTAGCGAAGATAATTGGGAGCAGATGGTTGAATATATGAACGATGAAGAAAATGGATTTGAGCCTGTTCCTTGGTTCTTTGTCAAGGTGAAAATGATAGACGAAAAGAAAAAGCATTTGCATAACAAGGCCTAAAAAACACAGCTGCCCTCGGGACAGCAGCGCTTTTTAGCCAAGACGTTGGCTATTAAGTATAAATAAGATATTTCTTTTGCATCCCAATGGTAACGAGAGAAACTAATCTAAAAGAAAGAAAAGGATTACACCAGATTAAACTGCATAT
This sequence comes from Pontibacter pudoricolor, assembly GCF_010092985.1. GTDB lineage: Bacteria > Bacteroidota > Bacteroidia > Cytophagales > Hymenobacteraceae > Pontibacter > Pontibacter pudoricolor. The sequence continues at coordinate 4,213,347 of NZ_CP048106.1, forward strand.
ATCATGAAATACTTGTTAGTTTTTTCTTTGTTAGCTGTTCTGGTTTCAGGCTGTGAAGTACCTGTATGCTGTGATCCTGGACCACCGAGATTTATGGCAGTTATTCAAACCAGTGAAGGTGTTGATTATCTAACCTCGCGTGCGGGTGAGCCTATCGACTTGTTTTATGAAGGGGAGAATGCACTTGATGAAAAGACGAATGCACAGCCTTTTACTTACTTGCAGGGTGGTACCACCAAATTGGAAGGGGTAAATGTCACCTCCCTTAGCATTCAAGGTATTAAAACGTTTTATCTAAAAGTAGGAAGCGATGTAGATACGCTTTATGTGGATGTAGATAAAAAAAGAAACTTTAAGTCTGTTCGTTTCAACGGGCATCCTGCCCAGGAGATCACCAGCCCCAAAGCAGGTTCTTACTGGCTGATGCAGAAAAAATAACAAAGCAAGGGTATACTCTACTGACTGAAGCATACCCTTGCTTTTACCTCAGTAATATTTATAAATAAGAAAGCAGGAAATTACTTCTGACAACCAAGTTCAGCATTAACCCTTGCTTCGCCTCGCCCATCGGCTGCACGAGAAACATTAAACATACAATAACCAAACCTGCAGCCCACAGAAAATATTTTTTCTGTGGGCTGCGTCTTTTTAGAAGTGGCTCCGTCTTCAGGGTGTAAAACGAAATAAAACACCTTAAACCAATAAGAGCCATGAAAAGATTTCACGTAAATGTTAGAGTAAAGAACCTGGAAGAATCAGTAGGTTTTTATACTGCCCTTTTTGCCACAGAGCCAACCGTACTGAAAGAAGATTATGCTAAGTGGATGCTGGAAGACCCGCGTATAAACTTTGCCATTTCGCTGCACCCTGAAAACGCAGGCATCGAACATTTAGGCATACAGGCAGAGAGTGAGGAAGAACTGTCCGAAGTATACGGTAACCTGAAAAAAGCAAAAGGAGCCATCCGCGAAGAAGGAAAATGCACCTGCTGCTATGCCAAATCCGAGAAGTCATGGATAACAGACCCACAGGGCGTGGACTGGGAAGCGTTTTATACCTTCGGTGAAGCTACTGTGTATGGCGAAGGAGCCAATGCACGCAAAACCGAAGCAGCTGTTTAGTACATCATAAAACTATAAAAAGTAAGGCGGCAGGTATATTTATACTTGCCGCTATTCCTGCTTTCAGTTAAATTGAGCCACCTATGCAAACCGAAACTACCGCACAAACTATAGTTACTGACCTGTTGCCGGAGCACTACCCGCAGGTTAAAGAGATTTACGAACTGGGCATGGCCACAGGCAACGCCACGTTAGAGACCAAAGCTCCTGAGTGGGCCGACTGGGATGCTAAATTTATGAAGAGCTGCCGCCTGGTGGCACTGCAAAACGGCAGGGTAGCAGGTTGGGCAGCTTTGTCTGCTGTGTCTGGTAGGTGTGTGTATGCCGGAGTGGCCGAGGATACTGTATATGTTCACCCGGATTTTAAGCAGCAGGGAATTGGTAAACTGCTGTTGCAGGAACTGGTGCGTCAGTCGGAGCAAGCTGGCATCTGGACTTTACAGGCAGGTATTATTAACGAGAACAAAGCAAGCATACACCTGCACGAGCAATGTGGGTTCAGAATAGTAGGCGTACGTGAAAAACTGGGCCAGCTACACGGCCAATGGCGCGATATCTGCCTGATGGAACGCCGGAGTAAGGTAGTAGGAGTTTAATTTAAACTATAGTTTGTATTTCTGGAAGTGTAAATCGGCTTATGGAATTTGTGATTTTTTTGCATCTTTAAAATAGAATCTGAACTACCTGCAAACTATAAACTGAACCATGGAAAACTGCTGCAACACTCCTGGACCAACTAAACTTTCTGCGGATAGCTGCTCGGCGGTAGCGCCTGTTTTCCTGGCTTACGAGGCCCAGCTAAAAGGCTTTGTGCAGAAGCGCATCCTGGATAAAGACGAAGCTAACGACATTCTACAGCACCTATACCTCAAGATCTACAAAAACTGCGAGCAGCTACCCGAAGTAAAGAACATAAAAGCCTGGCTCTACCAGATCACTCGTAACGCGGTATATGATTTTTTCAGGGAAAGCAGTCGCTACCAGACTATAGCTGAAGTAGAACTGGAAGAACTGCCCGACGACACCCGCCACGATGTAGAAGCCCTGGTAGAACCACTGATCAGTTTATTGCCTGAAGAATACGCCATAGCCCTGCGACTGAGCGAGCTGGAAGGAGTAAGCCAGAAAGAAATTGCTGAAAAGTTAGGCATTTCCTACTCCGGTGCAAAATCAAGAGTACAGCGTGGCCGCGAAAAACTGAAAGCCCTGTTTCTGGAATGTTGCCACCTGGAGTTCGGCCATGATGGCAGCGTCGTGTCCGCCACTATAAAAGAAAGCTGTAAGCCTCTGCAGGGGTTGAGTTAGTTATTAGTTGCTGGTTATAAGTATAGTGGTTTGATTAACCCACCCCTAACCCCTCCGGGGAGGGGAATAATCACCCAGTATAGCAGTGATTATGGCGTGAGCTTCCTCGCTCGTGTCGAACTATAGTTGGGTCTCTGGCCCAATAGTTTTAAACCAGCTCTGCTCTTTCAGATTTGCAATCCGACTGTTAGTAGCAATTAATTACCAGAGTATAAAGTCGGATTCCAAATCCTCGTAGTAAGTGTTTCGGGATTACAAATCCCGAAGAGCAACAGGCAGAATAGAATTCCCCTCCTGTTTTTAGGAGGGGTTAGGGGAGGTAATTCCCCTCCTGGAAGGGGTAGGGGTGGGTTAACCAAACCACGAGCTAAAACTTATACCTAACCTGCGCTTTCACATCAGACCTTCTTGATCCAACTATAGTTTCCAGTCCAGAGCCGATGGTATCAACATTTCTATAGTTGGTGATGCCGTATTTTACCCACACATCCAGGTCTCGGACTAACTGAAACTGCAGCAACGCATAAACCCGCGTGCCTCTGCCGCTTAGCGCCGGAATGGAGAATGCATACAGTACATCGCGCTCGTACACATACTGGCGGGTATCGTAACTGTCCGTATCAAAGATGGCATAGCGGGTACTTAGCCGGATATTTTTGAAACTATAGTTTATGTCTTGGGCTATGAGGTAACCGGTTTGCTTTGGAGCTTCGTGCGCATAACTGCTGAATTGTACACGACTTTTTAAACTGAGAGCTGGCGTTGGTGAGAATTCGTAGTAGAGTAAATAATTGCGGCGCAATGCTTGTGCCACATAATCTACTATCGTTGTGGTGTTGTTTGGGGCGTTCAGGCCTTTGCTTTCGGTCCGGAACTGGCCGTAGAGAGCGCTCTGGCGGTTGGGCTTAAAGTAAAGCCGCACCAGGTATTCGTCGCCGTAAGATGGGGCATCTACGCGGTACCGCAGCCACGGAAAGGTAAAGCGGTCGTAGTAGGCCGTTATTTCCCAGCGGGCTATGGGTTTAAGTTTGATGCCGGTGTAAAAACCACGCTCGTTAATGTTCCGGCTTCCTTCACCAAAAGCACCGCCATACAAACTATGGAAATCGCGTGAATAGTACCGGTACAACATAGCTACTTCGGCTTTGTTAGAGAGATTCGCGATCAAACCATTTACACTGCCCATGCCACCGCTTTTGCTCATAGCCGTTTCCCCGAACAGGTACACGTTTTGCCAGGTAAAACTATAGTTGGCGCCGGCGGTATAGTTGTTGCTACCGTTAAACTCGAATCGCTGGTAAGGGGCGTCCGTCTTTTTGATGGGCGAACTATAGTTGGTGCCGACAGCGGTAAAGCCAACTGTAAAAGCCTGTTTCTGGTACTGCAAACTGCTGCCGAATATCTGCTCCCGCACGCGGCCCTTGTTAGCCAGCTCAGTTGCTGTTCTGTGAAATCCGGAAGTCTGGATGCCGGTAAAGGATTCGCTGAAATCAGAGATGGTATCAGCTTGTAAATTTGCGTCGGTTCGTTTAGTGGAGTAGAAGTCGGTTATGTTCAGATTGTCTTTCAGTTTGTAAGTAACCGCCGCACCCCTGAAAAAGACAGACTCCAAAACTGAACTATAAGGCCGTATGCCCAGGTTTGCGCGGCTGAGCGTGGTTATCGTTTCGCTGCCCTTGCCCACGCTGTACCCCGACGACAACTGCAATCCCTGTCCGATCTGTAATTGATAATCGCCTATAGCTATAGTTTTGAACCTGCCTTTGTTGTAGAGCTGGAAATGTGCCGTGTAAAAATCGAACCCATAACGCCGTGTGTCGGGGTCCCAGGTAAACGCTTCTCCGGCATCTTTCTCGGCAGTTATGCCTAAACTATAGTCCTGAGCCACACTGTTGCGGTAACGCATAAATATCTTGTCGGGCGAACCCAGGTAGCGGCTCTGCGACCGGCTACTGCTATCAACCGAACTATAACCGCGACGTTGCTGCAATGTCCGTTCGTAACGGATTATAAGGGCGTTGTTGTCTTCCCCGATCATTCGTTGCCAAAGCGGGCGCGTATCAGCATACAAGCCAGCATCATCCACTTTAACAAATGGCAGCAACTGGTAAATGGTGATCATGTCGAAACCAGGGATGGCCTGCAGTTCGTAAATGCTGAGGAGCTTGCCGTTGTCCTGGATGTGCTGGAAAAACGAAGCGATCTGCGGGCGTGAGAGTATAAACAGCGAAGCCAGTTCTTCGGGTGTGGTATTGTTAAGGTCGATGGGTTGCTGGTAATACTGGAAAAGTGTTTCGTACAGGTCTTCGTAAGAAATGTTCTCATCTTCCTGCTGCGAAAAAAGCTCCTGTACAAACAGGTCGAAATCTATCGTTTGGCGCGGGTAATTCTGAGCTTGTACCTGCGAGATAATGCAGAAAATCAGCAACAGTACAACTATAGCCCGCATCATATTACAGTGAATTTACAGGGGTTGAAACTATAGCCGCCCTCCCGAAACTATAGCTTACCGACAAATGGTGGCTGTTGCCCAGGTGCGTGGCATTGCCGAAGGCATAATCAACTATAAACTGCCGGGCCACAAAGCCGGCGCCAAAGTTGAGCGTGTTAGTAAGCGACTGAAAACCACTGCGAAGTATGAATTTATCTGGAAGCAGCTGATACTCGATGCCAGCTTTAAATGTGGCGTTATGGTCGATGCTTTTTTCGGTTTCGGCTAACAGTAAAAGCTTTTTGTAAGGTGTGTAGCTAATGCCGGCTTTCATAATGGTGGGTAACCGTTCGTCTTCGAAGTCAGAGAGTTTTGCCTGGTTCAGGTTGTATGCGTGTGCACCGAAGTAAAGGCCCGGCACAATTTCGGCCTGCCCGCCTAGAGCTATAGTTGCCGTTTTGCGACTGCCGTAGCCTTGCACTGTTACCTGCCAGATGTCGGCTTTTACACCCAAACTAAATTGACCTAGTTTATGGGCAGCGCCCAGCCCGATGTGTTGCCGGTTGTATAGTTCGTCGCCAAACCTGCTCAGGCTAATGCCATACACGCCATATTTTGAAGTTGGATAAACACCCAGAAGCGCTACGGTTGTAAATGCCCGTACACCAAATCGGTTCTCGGCATAAGCTCCGGCTTGTGGTTGCGTGAGCCCGGCCATGCCAGCTACGTTGTTGTGTAGCGCCCAAAGGTCGGGTATGGTTACGGAGGCGTTGCCAAGTGCGGCGGCTCGGGCACCAAACGGCACATCAGCTTGCGCCTTTACAAGGAAAGGGAACAGGAGAAAAAGGCAATATAAACTATAGCGCAGTAAAGCTATCCCATCCGTAAGGCTTTAACAGTTAGTGAAATAGGGCTTACGGAAGGATGTTAATTAAGTTAGAATTTAAGGTTTATGATGCTGGGGATTTGTATATCAGGATTTGCAGGATTTAAAAGAATGTAGAGACGCAATACTTTGCGTCGTTTTTGTCTGAATCAGGATTTACAGGATTTAAGGATTAGCAGGATGCTTATCGTAATTTATGCTTGCTCCTCCTGCTTAACCTGGCGCCGGTATCCCATTGGTGCCGCACAGTGGGCGCGAGTCTCCGGACGCGCTGGGCTATAGTTGCAGCGTAAAGGCCAATCCTGAGCCAGACCTATAGTTCTATAGCGGAGACGCAAAATATTGCGTCTCTACCATCCGCCAAAATCCCATTAATCTACGGTTCAGACATTCTTACTCCAGCCTAATCCTTAAATCTTAAAGATCTTAATTCTAGTCCACCACCACTTCATCCACAAACAGCCATGCAGTTTTGCCGGCGGAGCGGTGGTTTGGCGGGCAGACTTTAATATTTCGCGCCACTACTTTCACGAAACGGGCTTTAACAGGAGTAAGCTCAGCGGTAAATGTTTGTGTAAAAATGCCGCCTTTTAACGGGTCAGTGGTGTTGGCTATAGTCTTAACGGTTTTGTACTTTTTACCATCTTCCGAAACAAAAAACTCGAGCTGCGTTGGCAGGAAAATATTGGCCAGCATGTTCTGTAAATGTGAGCTGCTGATGCGGTTTATAGTTTTGGTTTGCTCTAAGTCGATTACGGTTTCGAAGTCGGTGCCGGAAAAGCCGAGCCACTGGCCATCCGATTGGTTTAGCGAGCCGCTTAACCCATTAACTATAGTTGCGCCGCCCATTGCCGGGAAATAACGGCTGGGGTTGTTCTGTAATTTTGATGGTCGTGCAAAGGCATTATGTATAGTCAGGGTGATAGTGGTTGGTTCGTCCATCAGTTTGCCATCCATAAAGGACGCCGCTTTTATAGTTGCCGACTTGTTAACTGTAAATGGCCTGGTGTAAAGTTGAGATGCTGTGGTAGGAGCGGAGCCATCCAATGTGTAAAACACCTGCGTGCCGGCGGCATCCGACGTAAAAGTTATGGTCGCAGAGTGCTGTAAAGTATCTATAGTTGCCTGTTGTTTTACCTGGTAGGTGCTGGTACTATAGTTTATGCCTAAGGCTTCGTAGCGCTTATATTGCTGTTGCATACGTTGTGCAAAGTTCTGCCAGTTCTTGTTTTCCGGCTTAGTCCAGAACACTTCGGAAGCGGCTGCAATACGTGGGAACAGCATATATTCTACCTGTTCGAAAGTCGGGATGTATTCGGTCCAGAGATTGGCTTGCGCGCCGATTATGAAACGTTTCTCGGATGGGGTTAACTTGTCGGGCGTAGGCTTGAAACTATAGACTTTACTGAGTGGCGTGTAACCCCCAAATGCCAGCGGCTCCAGCTGCTGATTTCCCTGGTAATAATCGAAGTATAAATGCGAAGTTGGGGTCATCACCACGCCGTGTTGTTGTTCGGCAGCTTTAATGCCACCCGCTGTTCCACGCCACGACATTACCAGTGCATTGTTAGGCAGCCCGCCATCCAGTATTTCATCCCAGCCTATAATGCGTTTGTCTTTCGTTTTGAGGAACTTCCCGATGCGGTTGATGAAGTAGGTCTGCAGTTCGTTCTCGTTTTTCAGGTTTTCGGAAGCAATTTTGGCCTGGCATTTCGGGCAGGCTTTCCAGCGGGTTTTAGGTACTTCGTCGCCGCCAATGTGTATTACCTGGCCCGGGAAAAGGGCTGAAACTTCACTCAGCACGTCTTCCAGGAAACTATAGGTTTGCTCGTTGCCGGCACAGAACACGTCTTCAAAAATGCCCCAGGCTCGCTCTGTTTTAAAAGGCCCACCAGTGCAGCTCAGTTCCGGGTAAGCAGCCAGGGCGGCCAGCGCATGACCCGGCATTTCTATCTCCGGAACTATCGTTATGTTTCTTTCCGAAGCATATTGCACCACTTCCCTTATCTCGTCCTGTGTATAGTAACCGCCATTTTTTTTGCCGTCGAACTGCTGCGGGCGTTCCAGCGCATGGCCAACTATAGTTCCGTCGCGCCAACCGCCGACTTCAGTTAGTTTCGGGTATTTTTTGATCTCGATGCGCCAGCCCTGGTCGTCGGTCAGGTGCCAGTGGAAGGTGTTGAGTTTGTGCATCGCCATGTAATCGATGTACTTTTTTATATCCGAAACCGGGAAGAAATGACGCACCACATCCAAATGCAATCCGCGCCAGCTATAGTTTGGTTTATCAGTTATCTCAAGTGCAGGAACAGAAACGGCAGTAAAATTAAAAGTTGGTGGCAAAAGCTGCTTTATAGTCTGGATGCCCATGCTAATGCCTGCCGGTTGGTTTGCGGAAAGCAGAATTCTGGCAGGTTGCACCGATAAACTATAGCCTTCGGGCCCAAGTGTGTCGGGGGAGTTGGTAAGGCTGAGGTAAATATAATTTGCAGCTCGTTTTTTAGGTTTTTTGAAAAACATTTGAGGCTGCTGACCGGTCGCGGTTCTTATAGTTTGCGCCAGTTGCTCGGCTGTAGTTTTCAGAAATTGTTGCTCCGGGTTAATGTATAGTTTGGTATTGGCATTCAGGATAAACTGGCCTTGCTGTACTGTAATGTGTTGCGGTTTAGGAACTATAGAAATATCCGGTACAGCGCTTTGCTGCGCGGAAGCCGACAAAATGGTAACTATAAAAACGAGAAGGGTAAGCAGTTTTGGCATCGGGTAACGGTTTGAGGCTCAAGAATAAGCAGGATAAGTTTAAAATGCCAACCCAGACTAAGATTTTTAAGATTGAATTGATGGTGTGATTTGGCTGGAGTTAGAATGTCTGAACCGTAGAATAATAGGATTTTGGGGGATGGTAGAGACGCAATATTTTGCGTCTCCGCTATAGAACTATAGGTCTGGCTCAGGATTGGCCTTTACGCTGCAACTATAGCCCAGCGCGTCCGGAGACTTGCGCCCACTGTGCAGCACCAATGGGATACCGGCGCCAGGTTAAGCAGGAGGAGCAAGCATAAATTACGATAAGCATCCTGCTAATCCTTAAATCCTGTAAATCCTGATTCAGACAAAAAAGACGCAAGATATTGCGTCTCTACAATTCTTTTGATCCATTAAATCTCTATTAATCTGTGGTTCAGACAACAAAAAAAGCGCTGAGATTGCTCCCAGCGCTTTTCTATAGTTTAAAAAGGTACTTAGTCTTTCACCTGAAGTTTAACCTTGGCGTCACCTTTTTTCTTTTCGATCTTGAACTCTGTTTTACCGGCACGCAGTTTCTCCTGCGCTTCTGTCATTGTTTCGTTCAGTAGTTCAGCCTGTGGTGTTTTAGCTTCTGCTTTCGCAGCGTCGCCGGCACCCGGGCTAGGTGTGTCTACAATCGTCATCTCGCTTATCAGGTTGTTAGCGCCTGCATATTTATCGATAATGAACAGTACGTAACGCGCATCTACGTTAATGCAACGCTTATAGTCTGCATCGTAAACAAGGTCACCAGTCATCGCTTCCCAGTTACCGTCGAATGCAAGGCCAGTCAGTTCACCTCTACCGTTAATTACCGGCGAACCTGAGTTACCACCTGTAATGTCGTTATCCGTGATGAAGTTAACTACCATTTCGCCTTTAGAGTTAGCATAGCGGCCATAGTCTTTTGCTTCGTATAGTTGCTTTAACTTAGCCGGTACTTCAAACTCCTCGTTGGTTGGGTCTTCCTTCGCCATTAAGCCTTCCATAGTAGTGTAGTAGTTGTATAGTACACCATCCTGCGGGCTGTAATCTTTAATGGCGCCGTAGCTCAAACGTATCGTTGAGTTTGCATCCGGGTAGTACACAAAGTCAGGGTTCATTTCACGCAAACCGGCTACATACAGGCGGCTGGCCGTGTTTAACTTCGCGTTAGCACCAGCCAGTTTAGGGGCGATGTTAGTTGAGTAGTTTTCGATGATAGGCTGCACAATGGCGAAAGCAGGATCATTCTCCAGTTTCTTGGCAGTAGGGTTTTTCAGGAAGTCCTTCAGTTTTTGCTCCGATACTACAAACGAGTTGCTGTACACGTGGTCAGCCAGTTTGTTGAAATCGCCTTTGTACTTAGCTACCAGGTTTTTGAAAGCTTCCGGCTGCTGATCTTTCGCGATATCTTCGTAGTAGAACTTCAGCATGGCAGCAAACACTTTCTTGTCTGTTGGCATGTTATAGTCTTTAAAGAAGGCATCAACGCGTGGCATTAGGTCTTCAACTGCTTTGTCAACAGCGGCCTTGTCACCACCTTTCAGGGTTGTATAAAGCGGCATCAGGCGGTAAGCCATCATCAGCGACTCAGTACCTAAAATGGCTTCGTTCAGGTATACAGAGCCCAGGTTGTATTTTGCGATCTCTTTGTAAGATGCATCAATATCAGAAAGTACGTTGCCGTAAAGGGCTTTGCGCTGCGGATCGTTAGCCCATGCCTGGTATTTTGCTTCGTCAGCTACTTTGCCTTCAATGGTCTTCATGCGCTTAATGCCTTCGTTCTGACCGATAGAGTATTTGTAGTAGTTAGAAGTAGAGGCATATTTAGAGGCATATTTAATGCGGGTTGCATCGCTCTTGTCCATGTCTTCTTTCCAAAGTGCCAGCTTTTTCTCGCGCAGTTTAATACGTGTCTTGTTCAGCTGGTCTACTTCCAGTTGCAGACCTTGTGAGGTCATGAAACGCTTGGTACGGCCCGGGAAACCGAAAACCATAGAGAAGTCGCCTGGCTCTCTGTCGCCGATGTTTATTGGCAGGTGGTGCTTCGGGTTGTAAGGAACGTTGTCTTTGCTGTATTTGGCCGGCTTGCCATCTTTGCCCGCATATACACGGAAAACAGAGAAGTCGCCGGTATGGCGTGGCCACATCCAGTTATCCGTATCGCCGCCGTATTTACCGATTGACGATGGAGGCGTTCCTACCAGACGAACGTCGGTGTAGCGGTTGTAAACGAAAAGGTAGAACTCGTTGCCGTTAAAGAAATCACGCACATAAGTTACATACTCACCATTGTTGCTGGCTTCTTTAGCTAAAGCCTGCATACGCTGGCCTACTTTCTGAGCACGTTCTGCTTCCGGTGTGTTGTTATCGATGCCTTCCAGTACTTTTCCTGTCACGTCATCCATACGCACTAAAATATCCACAAAAAGACCTTCGTTCGGAAGCTCTTCGGCATAGCTCTTAGCCCAGAAACCGTTTGTCAGGTAATCGTTTTCCGGTGTAGAATGCGCCTGTATCTGGCCGTAACCACAGTGGTGGTTTGTAAGCAACAGACCGTTTTTCGAAACGAACTCACCGGTACAGAAACCACCGAACTGCACGATGGCATCTTTCAGGCTCGAGTTGTTTACAGAGTAAATTTCTTCGGCAGTAAGCTGAAGTCCTTTTTTCTGCATATCAGCGTGGTTCAGGCGCTTTATCAGCATCGGCAACCACATACCCTCGTCGGCTTTGGCCGTAAACGGCACGCTCAGCACAACTAAAAGTAGGAGTGAAAGGATTCTTTTTAACATGGAAATTTGTTTAGATTAGTTAAACTGCATGCAATTTAATAAAAAATTACGCACCTAACGCTTGTTAGGGTTTTTAGATAGCTGTTTTGTATATAGTTTTCCCCGTTTTCTGATAACCCGCTATAGTTGAACTAAAACAAAGGAAGCTACCCTATACTTATAGCCTGATACTAATTACACTGAAACATGAGCTGGATATTTAAGAAACTGATGCTTGGCCTGATCTGGATTTACCAGTACATGATCTCGCCATTAAAACCAGCTACCTGCCGCTACACGCCCACCTGTTCTACTTACGCTGTGCAGGCTATCAATAAATACGGCCCGTTTAAAGGCGGCTGGATGGCTCTGAAAAGAATTGGCCGGTGCCACCCCTGGGGCGGAAGCGGCTACGACCCGGTGAGATAAGGGAGGACTGTTTCCGTGTCATAAAATGTCTTAAAAATTTACTGTCATTCTGTAAAGAAACTTGGTTGAAAGGAGTTTAAGCCTATGCTACTTGCCACAAAGATCCTTACAGGATGACAAAAAAGGAGAATGAAATAGCCCGGGTAAAGTAGGAGAGGTTCTAAGTTATTTCTACCGCCCTCGCTCGCCTCTGGCCGCTTTAACCTATAGTTTAGCTTTTCTTGACGCTCTTTTTTTGTCGTGGCGGGACGCCACATGTAGCTCACACTCGCGGGACGCGAGCGAGGGCGGTATTTTCAGAGAACATAACAGACACGGGATGAAATAGGGGAGTTTCAGCTTCATCGGGAGTTCTTGCCTGTAAGTATATTTTTACACCGCGTTCGTCTAAAGCCCGGCCTGTCAGATTGAAATTACGGGCATTTTGGAGTATATTGAGGAAAGACAATATACTTTCTACTTCTGCCTATGTTCCTGACTTTACTTTCGCACCAATGGCGGTCCGAGCTGCGGTCTTCCGTTTTTCAGAAAAGCATCGCGCTTAATATAATATTAGGCCTGCTGATCCTGTATTTCGGTGGTATTTTCCTGTTCCTGGGTTTCAATCTGGATGATATTCTGGCAAAAATATACCCGCAACAAAATGTGGTAGCCATCTTCAACGGCATGCTGCTGGTGTATTTCCTGATCGATCTCTTTTTCAGGTTTCTGATGCAGGAACTGCCGGTGCTGGCCATACAGCCTTACCTGCATTTGCCGATCTCTAAAAACAAGCTGGTGCATTATGTACTGGTAAAATCTGTTCCGAGCTTTTTTAACCTGTTGCCGCTGCTGTTTTTCGTGCCTTTTATGATCACATCGGTCATACCGGCTTTTGGTTCGGGCATGGCTATAGTTTGGTTGCTGACTGTAGTGGCTGTAACGCTGCTCAACAATTTTCTGCTGCTGTACTTTAAACGGCAAATGAGCAACAAGCCACTTTATACCCTCGCTTTCGGGGCAACTATAGTAGCGCTGATGCTGCTCGATTACGTGGATGTGTTGCAGTTACAATTAATTTCCCAGGCTGTATTTGGTGCCATACTGGTGCAGCCGTGGCTGGTTATAGTTCCGGCTGCTTTACTTGTTGGTGCTTACCTGCTCAACTTTTATTTCCTGAAAGCCCATACCTACCCCGAAGAAATGAGTGTGCGAAAAGCAAAGGAAGCTACAGGCGGCGACATTGCGTTCCTGAATCGCTTTGGTGAGCTGGGCAAGTTAATAGAGCTGGAGCTGAAGCTGATCTGGCGGCATAAGCGCACCAAATCCATCGTTTTCATGTCGGCTATATTCCTGTTCTATGGTTTTATATTTTATGGCAAGGGCACTTATATGGATGGTTTCGGGATCCTGATATTTGTCGGAATCATCTTGTCAGGGATGCCTATGTTTAACTATGGCCAGTTTTTGCCGGGCTGGCAGAGCGGCCACTTCGATGGATTACTGACCCAGCGCATTTCACCTTACCAGTTCCTGAGCGCCAAGTACTGGATGATGGTGCCTGTTATGGTGCTGGCTTTCATCCTGACATTGCCTTATGGCTTCTTCGGCTATAAGATCATCCTGATAAATGCGGCAGCCTTGCTTTATAATATTGGGGTTAACGTGTTCATTGTTTTCTACTTTTCGGTGTACAATACCCAAAAGCTGGACCTGAGCAAGAGTGCTTCCTTTAACTGGCAGGGCGTAGGGGCATCTAAATTTGTGATGATGTTGCCGCTTATGGTTTTGCCTATTCTTATTTACCTGCCTTTCGGGTTACTGGATGTGCCCTATGCCGGAATTGCAGCCATTGGCGGACTTGGTTTGCTGGGCATCATTTTTCAGAAACAACTGCTTACATTCTCAGCTAACCGGTTTACAGCGCATAAGTACAAGCTGGCAGCCGGCTTCCGTCAGTCTTAATCAACTATAGTAACTATAAAATTCAGAGCAATGCTAACTATAAATAACCTTCAGAAAGTATATAACGGCACTACCGTGGTAAACATACCAGAACTAACTATAGCTGCAGGCGAGTCTGTGGGCCTGGTAGGAAATAACGGAGCCGGTAAAACCACGCTTTTCAGGATGATACTGGACCTGATACGGCCAAGCAAAGGCGAAGTATTTTCGAAAGGCATTGGTGTGATGGAGTCCGGTGACTGGAAAGGCTACACCGGCTCGTACCTGGACGAAGGATTTCTGATAGATTACCTGACCACAGAGGAGTATTTTAAGTTTATCGGCGACCTGCATGGCCTTTCGGGTGGCGACGTGGCCGAGCGCTTAGCGCCCTTTGCAGATCTGTTTAACGACGAAATCCTGGGCCAGCGCAAGTATATCCGCGACTTCTCGAAGGGTAACCAGAAAAAGATCGGGGTTGCCGCAGCCGTACTCTCGAACCCTGAACTGCTGATACTGGACGAACCCTTTGCCAACCTGGACCCCAGCTCACAGATACGCCTGAAAAACCTGCTCAAAAACCTGCGCGAACAAAAGAACATGACCATGCTGATCTCGAGCCACGACCTGAGTCATGTAATTGATGTATGCGAGCGTATCGTTATATTAGAAAAGGGACAGTTGGTGCAGGATATGGCTACAAACGAGAACACCCTTCGTGAGCTTGAGACCTACTTTACCGTTTAAAAAGCAGGCTTTACTTCTGTTTTAGAATTTAAATTGGTAAACTGCAATTGTTTAAGCCACAGTTCCGGCTTGCGCCTAAGTTTTTCACCCGTTTAACATAGGCAAAAAATGAATATTAAAGTACCTGTTCCGAAAGGCAGCGAGCGATATATTGTCTCGCTGGTTGATATTTTACGTGTAGAAAACCGCTCCCTTTCCTTTTTTGGTGCAGGGGCACATAACCTGTATATTTTTGAGCAAACCTCGAAAGGCGATGAGCTTTTCTCGCTTTATAGTTACGGGCAAAAGCAGGACATGCTGGCCGCTTTCAGTATTATCTCTTCGCTTTTAAAGCAGAAATCCAAAGAACAGGTATTGCTGGAGCTGGAGCCGATGAAGAAGTAGCTAACTATAGTTGCTGTAAACTAATACACCCGATCAGTTACCTATAGTTTAGCCCCTGAGCGGAAGTCTCATCTGGTAAAGGTCGAAGCCTTTTGCCCAGTAATCCTTCTCGGTGTGCACCAGCGCAAAGCCCTGCTTCTCATAGAACATATACACAAGCTGCGAGGTCCGAACTATAACCGTATCTATAGTTGGGTTATTTCTGATGTGGTTTATGCGGTGCTGGGTTAGCTTAGTGCCGATGCCCTTACCCTGGAACTCGGGGTGAACAATGTCCCATGAAAGCCGCGCCAGGCGCTCACTACAAAAGTAATTAATGCCGCCTGCTCCAACTATAGTTTGGGCCTCCTCCATTACAAAATAATCTTCCAGGTGCTCGTCCAGGTACTCTATAAAGTCGGTTTCCTCGGTTTCGGCAAAATACTGCGGAATATTTAGCTTGAGTAAGGCTATGAGAGCCGGTTTGTCGGTGGGGATGTAGGGACGGATCATGGTTTAGTGGCGGGTTTGAAAGGGAAATTTCTGATCAGTCTTTCAACTGAAGTTTCATCATGATGTCTGTCTGCTCATCGTTTCCTAATTTAAAAACGTGTTTATCAAACTCAACAAAACCGTTTTTCTTATAAAAATTGATGGCTCCCGGGTTTTCTTCCCAAACACCTAACCAAACATAGTCGGCACCAGCCTGCTTTGCAATTTGCATTGCCTGCCCGTAAAGTAACTGGCCCACTTTCTTTCCATGATATTCTTTCAGCACATAGATCCGTTCTATTTCAAGGGCTTTATCGTCTTTTATTTCTGTTTGCGAGGAGCCAAAGTTTAGTTTTAAATACCCGATTACGTTACCATTAACTGTCGCAAAATAGAATTCAGAATTCTTGTTTTGAAGTTCAGCAGTCAGTTTCTCAACAGAAAATCCTTCCTCCAGGTACTTCTTCATATTCTCTTCTGTATTTCCAGCTGAGAACGTCTCGGAAAAAGTTTGCCTGCCAATCTGTTGTAATTGGTCTATAGCAGTTAAGGTAACCCTTTTAATCTCGATGGTATGCATTCTGGGGGTTTTGAGTTTAATTCAAGCTGATTATAACGTGCCGGGTTTTGCGGTGGCGTAGCTATGGAAATGGGGTAGTTGGGGGGTACTTTTAGAGTTTAACCCCAAAAACCATATTCACAGTAAAAGTTTTATCTTTCACATCGTAGCTTGAATAATATCCACTGCTAGTTGCACGCTCAGGACTATTTACAACATCTTTGGCGTTTAGGTAATAATCGCCGCGAAGGCCGATGTTAAATTTTGAAAAATTATAGGTCACCCCACCGCCCAGCAACAAGCCATAGTTGTAAGAATTTAAAAAATCGCTCTTTCTGAATCCGTCACTAATTAAGAACTCACTACCATAGTCATCATCCAGCAGAAAGTCTACTCTTGGCCCGACACTCACATAAGGAGTTATATTCTCTCTTATCGGATATTTGAGATCCAATACAGTATTCATTGAAAGATAATTGAGAGTCTCTTTACGGGTTGCGTCAACCAACTTTCCTGTTTCGTCCGCATGTTGGTACTCTTCTTTACTTCCTTTCCTAACAAAACCGATGTTGCTGGACAAACTGTAGTGCTTTTTGATAAGGTAATCTAATCCAACAAAAAGGGAATGCCCGATGAGAGGGTCGTATTGCTTAGTTAAAACATTGCCTTGGCGTTCGCTCCGAGCATGAAGCGACGAGACAGATACACCAGTCTGAATTTTTAGAATCTGCCCAAAAGTGAAATTGGAAATTAGACATCCAAACAAAATTAGTAAAATGTGTTTCATGTAATTGATAGTTAATTATTGCCACAACGGATTGGTGCAGCCGAAGCCCGAAGCATAGCAAGGGTTAAGGCTGAACCGGGTTACCCACTCTGGTTCTTTTAGGCAATTTTCACCTGTTTGTTTAGTAATTCAACCTTAAAGTTAACCTTTGCCTCAAGTGCGTTGAAAACTTTCAAAATGGTATCAATTGTCACGTTAGTGGCGTTATTTTCAAGACGGGATATTTGGGCTTTTTTCACTCCCACCAGTTGTCCAAGTTGTTCCTGTGTAAGATTTCTTTCTTTTCTTGCTGCCTGGATCATGTCTCCAATCAGCTCCAACTTGAGCTCGAACTCGTAATTGTCACGCGCTGGCGTTCCTTTTACCCCTATAAGCCTGTCTTCGGCTTCACTTAATGAATATCGTTTCATGATTACTTCTCTTTAAGATAGATTTCTGAATGCGCTCGGCCTTGTCAATTTCTTTTTTATCTATTTTGCTGGTTTTCTTGACAAATCCATGGGTGGCTAGTACAAGTGTTTCTTTCTAGTCTGTTTTATCCCAGAAGGCAAGCAGTCTGTACTGAAGCCCTGCATAAAGAGTCCTGAACTCCCAGATTTCGTCCGTTAGCTTCTTGAACAACTTGGGATCGGTGTGGAATTGGGCTCTCCGGATATTCTGAAGTATTTTCTCTCGGTGCTTCAGTTCAAGCGATTCCAAATACTTGAAAGCCTCCTCCAGCAAGTCAACTTCAAATTTTGTTGCATTTAGGGCCTATCTTTAGATACCTCCAAAGATAAAGAAAAGTTTCCTTATATGTAAACCATGTGCAGTTCCTATTGTGGGTAACTAGAGTATAAACATACACTATTTCAACCATTTCTGCAGATAACCATAACCGACCAACCAACTATAGTTTAAACCTACTTAACCACTCCCTTCATCCAACTTCCTATAGTTTCTAAAGCACTCGGAGCAATGGTTTCCTCCAGTTGGCCGTATTCGTTTACCATGCCAGTTGTGGCCGTCTGGAAGAGGTGATTCAGGTTGGGCATCTCTTTTATAGTATACTTTTTGTTGCCGGCAGCTTTCAGGGCTTTTTCGGTGGCGGGCAGGTTTTGCTGGTAAGGTACCTGCAGGTCTTTGGTGCCATTAAGTGCGAGTATGGGCATCTTCAGTTTCTGCAGTGTAAGGGCAGGGTCGTACCCTAAAAAGTAGCGCATCCAGGGCGAACTGAGCTGGGCAACTATAGCTTGTTCGCTTTGCTGAGTAAGCCCCATTTGCTTCTGCTCTTCAGCGGTAAGCTTGGCTTTGGCATCCTGCTCCAGTTGCTTAATAGTTTGGGAAGCTTTAAAAATATCAGGTTCGGTAGCGGCTACAGTGAACTGGGCTTTGCGGAGTTGGAGGTATTTCTGTAGTTGCGCGTCGGGCATGCCGGCGGTTTTAAACAGGGCTTCGTTCTGGGCTAATAGTAGCTCGGTGCCCGGCACTGCACTTCCGGCCATCAGTACTACAAAAGCGGCTTCGGGGTATTTGGCGGCTACTTTAGCTGCAACCAAAGCACCTTCCGAGTGGCCCAGCAAACCAACTTTCTTTCCGTCAACGCCTTCAAAACTTTTCAGGTAAGTAAAAGCAGCTGCGGCATCAGAGGCAAAGTCTTCGGTGGTGGCAGTCGCAAAAGTACCTCCCGATTTACCCACTCCACGGTCATCCAGACGCAGCACGGCAAAGCCCTGGCGGGTGAGGTAGTCGGCCAGTACTAAAAACGGCTTGTGGCCCAGAATGGTCTGGTCGCGGTCCTGCGGGCCGGAGCCTGTAATAAGTACCACAGCCGGAGCCTTGGTTTTGCCTTTTGGTAAAGTTAGGGTGCCAGCCAGGGTAATGCCGGCAGCTTTATTTTCTATCGTTACTTCGGTTTCCTGGTACGGGTAGGGTTTTACGGGGTGCTGCGGACGTTTGGCTTCTGCCACCTCGCCTTTCGTAAGCGGAATATGCATGTTCTGCCCAGCCTGTTTCAAATACCCATCAATGTTTTCAGGGCCGGTAATTTTACCTGCATACGAGCCACCAATTGCTTTAATGTCTAAGTACAAACTATCCTGCACTAATCTGGCCGATGTTACCGGGATACCTTTTGCACCCTGGTCGGGGCTGTCCATGGTAGCGGTAAGGGAGCCATCCGGGGTAGCACTTAAGTTAAAGACCAGTCGCAGTTTTGTTCCGCCAATTGCCAAACTGCCGTTCCAGCTTCCGGCTATAGTTTGGGCAGGTCGTTGTGCGTAACAGGTAACAGCGGGAAGTATACTTATCAGCAAAAGGAGCAGATGTTTTCTCATAGAGGTGTGATTGAAATTTATATAGTACTAAGGTAATAATTTCCGGGTATAGTTATGTATGTCCAAAAACCGGATGGAGTGAAAATGAAGGGTACAGACTATAAACTGGCATTCTTTGATTAAATTTGTAGTTGATTTAATTTCTGATCTATGAAGAATATCCTGCTTTCAACAGCCTTATTAACTATAGTTGGCTTGTTATCGGCCTGCAACAATACTCCCGAAACTACTCCCGAAGATAAAACGGCTTATGTAGCAACTATAGATGCCTGGCATGATCAGCGTATCGAAAACCTGAAGAAAGAAGATGGCTGGCTGGCGCTTTCTGGTCTGTTCTGGCTGGAACCCGGCGAAAACACCTTTGGCAGCGACCCTGCAAATGCGATCGTTTTCCCGGAAGGTAAAATTGCAGCCAAAGCAGGTACTTTTATACTTGCCGATAACCAGGTTAAGATAAAGTTAGATGAAGGCGCTGATGTGCAACTGGATGGGAAGCCGGTGCAGGAGGCTATAGTTTATAGTTCGGATACCGTGGATGCACCAAAGCTGAAACATGGTTCGCTGACCTGGTTTGTGATAAAACGTGGCGACAAGTATGGTGTTCGTTTGCTTGATACGGAAAGCGACATCCGGAAGAACTTTACCGGGATTGACCGTTACGAAATAAACCCTGCTTATAAGATACAGGCGAAGCTGGAGCCAAACACTACCGGGCGCAAGATTTCGATATCCAATATAGTTGGCCAGGTAAGCGAAGAAGAAACACCGGGAGCGCTTGTGTTTACCATAGATGGCAGGGAACATAAGCTGGATGCCCTGAAAGAAGGGGAGGAATTATTTGTGATCTTCGCGGATAAAACAAACGGACATGAAACATATGGGGCAGGGCGCTACCTGTATACCGACCTGCCAGACGCAAACGGCAACGTTACCATCGACTTTAATAAAGCCTATAACCCACCTTGTGCTTTTGTAACGTATGCAACCTGCCCGCTGCCGCCAAAGCAGAACTTTTTACAGGTGGCTATACCTGCCGGCGAGAAAGCATTTGAAGCAAATCATTGATATTTTCTAACCCAGATTACGATTATAGAATGAACGGAAGCTATTAACCCAGCCCTACCCTCCGAGGAGAGGAATTAGGCATTACAAGCCCTCTCTTGAGAGCAGAGTCTTTTCGTTCTGTTAAATCAACCTCTTTAATGCCCTCGCTCGCATCCCGCAGTGTGAGCGACTTAGTGGCGTCCCGCCACTTGTGCCTCAGGCATAGGTAAAAGTGGCCGGGGTCCGCAGGTAACTCACACTCGCGGGATGCGAGCGAGGGCAGGGACATATAGTTGTAGCAGAAACTGTCCCCTTGAGGACAAGTGAGAACGGGGGTTCAAAACTTGCGAACAGCGCTCACAGGATTGTTGAAACCCAAACTATAGAACTATAGCTAAACTATAGCCACAGCCCAAATTCCCCTCTCGGGAGGGGCAGGGGTGGGTTGAATACAACTTAATTTTTCTGTTGAAAAACTATAAGCCGGAGCCTCAGCAAGTTCGAAACATTTCGGGTTAGGGCATGTTATAGCTTTAACTACACCATAAACATTCCGAATAGCATACATAACATGACAACCGAAAATACATCAAACGTAATTAAAGCAACACACCTCGAAAAAGCCCTGAACTATACCGAATACGTAGCTCTGACCGAGCAATTGCTGGCTGAGAACAAAACGACCGGCACTAACCACGCGGATGACCTGGTAGAATATAACCGCATGAACCTGCACCGTATGCGCCGCGGCGAAAAATCGGCAGTGTTGACAGATGAGCTGCTTGAAACACTGCAGAAAGTAGAGCGCAGAATGGTGTGGGTCGTAATAACCGAAGCCTGGTGTGGCGATGCAGCCCAGAACCTGCCGGGCATTATGAAGATGGCAGAAGCGAGCCCGCTGATAGACCTGAAGCTGTTGCTGCGCGACGAGAACCTGGATGTGATGGACGCTTACCTGACAAATGGTGGTCGTTCTATTCCTAAACTGGTTGCCCTGGATGCAGAAACCCTGGAAGAACTGGGAACCTGGGGACCACGTCCGGAACCGGCGCAACAACTGGTGCTGGATGCCAAAGCGCAGAACATGGATTTTAAAGAAATGGCTGAAAAACTGCACGGCTGGTATGGCAAAGACCGCAGCCGCACCCTGCAACAGGAGTTTATGCCAATACTTAATGCCTGGTCTACCGCAGCAGAAACTATAACAGAGAACAGTTAATACAGCAGAACTATAAAAGGCGACACGCAGGTGTCGCCTTTTATAGTTTATACCCAATGCCGCAAGTTTAACGGCAGCACAACGTGTGGCGGGCTATGGCAGCCAGTTTGTAACTGGCGAAACTATAGTCCGGAACACGCCTGTTATAAACTGGCACCTTGCAAGCCGCAAGTTACCGCTGCGCTCTAACTTGTGGCATGTGTAGTCGGCTTGTATATCTATAGTCTGCAACTTAGAGCTTATAGGTTTGGTGCTTTTAACCTCACGTAGTTTATCTTATCGCCAATCTTCAGCTGGTGCACTACATCCATGCCCTCCACTACTTTCGCGAAAATAGTATAGCGGCCATCCAGGTGCGGAGCCGGAGAGTGCGTTATAAACCATTGGTTGCTTTCGGTGTCTTTTCCTGCTGAGGCCATCCCAACAAACCCTTCGCGGTAATGCAAGGGCGCAAACTCAGACCGGATAGAATATTCAGAGCTTCCCCAGCCATCGCCACGCTTATCGCCGCCCTGCGCTACAAAGTTCGGAACTACTCTATGGAAGAATAAGCCATCAAAAAAGTTCTTTTTTGTAAGCTCTACAAAATTAGCCACAGAGCCCGGTGCATCTTCTACAAAGAGCTCCAGCACAATCAATCCTTTCTCAGTTTGCAGCTCTACCTGCTGGTTGGTTGGTATGGTGGCTACCAGTGCCCAGTCTATCGGGTGTGTGAACGGGTTTGCAGGTGTTACGCTTTCTTTGTTGTTCAGGAAATCTATTGTTCGTTGCAGCTCAATATTGGTTTCCATGTCGCGGGGCAGTTGCAGTTTTTGCTGTGCCTGCGCCAGGAAACTATAGTCGTTATAGTAGCTGCGAAGGTTTAATTTCGGATCGCGGATAGCGCCGGCGCCCATGCCAACCAGTGCCACATCTCCTGAGCCAACAGCTTTCTTAAAGATCGCCGCAAAATCGGCCTCCATCGCTTTCGGAAAATCAGGTTGCGTGCGCATCAGCAGCAGGGCATCCATGCCGGTGGTAGCAATTACCGGCTCTTTTGCTGCAAACATGGCATTGGCAATGTAGGTATAGTTGTTGTAGTTCCCGGATAAAGCTTTTAAGAACTGGGCTTTGTCGTAAGGATTCGTGGCATTTTGGAAGTAGGTTTTGTATCGTTCACTCAGGAAATCACGCGCCGGGCTGTTTTTCAGAATTACCCAGATTACGTTAGCGCGCACGCGGGCATCCTGTAATTTGGGAAGCACCTGCTGCAGGTCGGTAACATTAACACCCTGCGGGTTAGCCTGCAAAAATTCCGATGTAGCTACGGCTGTATTTATATTCTTATCCTGTAGCCCGGCAAGTAAAGCTGTTTTTATTTCGTCGTATTCTAACCCGGTCATAGAGCGGATGGCGCTTAAACGCACACGGTAATCAGGGTCGCTTTGCGCGATTCCGGATAAAAACCGGCCTTTATCTATAGCTCTTACTTTACCCAATGCCTGTGCAGCTGCCATGCGTACTTCTGCCTCAGGGTCAGATGTAGCAGTGGTAATTAATTGCTGCCGATATGGGGTAAGGTCTGCTTTTGGGGAACGGGCAAGAAAATGAGCAGCGCCCAACCTGGCTTCAAACGGATTTTTTTCGGCTAATAATTCTGCGCCCAAGGCCAGGCTTTTCGGAGAAAACTGCTGACGGGAACCGGCACGGTACAAACCCCAGGCTTGTCCGGCCATTGCTTCCGGGGTGCGTGGGTTAAAGTTTGCCAGAAAATCAACACCAACAGGTGTGGCTATTTTACCAAGCGCTTCCAGCATTTCGGCCTGCACCTGCGGACGCGTTTCGTGCTCTATCTGGTGTAAGAGTGCATTTTCTGATTTTTTATGCCCGATCTGGCCAATAGCATATGCCGCTGCCGACCGAACTATAGTTGATGTATCTGTTAACAGGCTAAGCAGTTGCGGAATGGCCAGTGTATCCTGCACAGAGGCAAAAGCCAGGGCCGCTTCCTGGCGGTAGGTGTGTTTGCCATGTTGCAGAAAGGGGAGCAGGTCCGCTGTTCTGCGCTCGTCCTGCAACGTGTAAATCTGTTGTAATTGCGGATCAGTAAATTTATTTAATCCGGCTGGTTGTTCCTGGCTTTGCTGTGGCAAGTACTGGCAGGCACTAAGCAAAAGCAGGCCAAAACCGAGCGTATGTATCTTTTTCATGTTAATCCTGGTTGGGTGCCTGAATATACTAAAATCAACTGAAATGCATTTGCTTCTGTGCCGTAGCTGTAATTTCTGTTGGCAGTAATATAAAATTTTGCTAAATTGAGTCTGGACAAGTATCGGAATATGCAAAATATCAACATCAGGCTATTTGAGGGAGCTTATACCGGCAACCTGAAAGCTGAACAGCGCACCAATCTGCTGGCAGCTTTTTTGTTGCTGCTGCAGATAGGCCTGTTGCTGTACCTGGTGCTTACCAAAGGCTTTTCCTATAGTTTTGTGGGTATTTATTTGCTGCACCTGCTGGTTTTTCCGTTCCTGGTTGCCCGCATCTGGCTCGACCTGCACCCGGAGTACCGCCGCCATCTTACGCTTACCGGCCAGGGCGTTCGTTACCGCAAGGGTTTCCGGAAACAGGAGCATGATTTTGACTGGGAAGAAGTGGACGAAGTATACCTTAGCATTGCGGAAGTTGTATTTGTACTTAAAAATGAGGAACGCCACCTTGTGCGGTTCAACATGCTGCATAGTAATACGGCGCTTCATCGGGCAAGGCAGACTATACAGAACATTGTGCAGCAAAAAGGCATTCCCCTAACTGTAAGCTAAAAAGCATGTTTATCTCTCTCTACTCCCGCAACCAGCTTAAAACACTGAAACGAAATATTTTAATGTTAGGATTGTTTCTGGCCGTAGGCGGTATAGTCGCGCTGGTTCGGGAACTGCATACTGAAGAAATTTACCGGTTAGAGTTCCTCTTTGCTGCTGTTTCCCTTGTCATATCAGGTGGACTAGCAATAGCCATAGGACTGGGCTTTATTCAGTTAAAGGAAATGTACTTTTCGATGAACCCGACACGGCTAAGTTTCCGGCATGCCTTTTTAGGCAGGGAACATGTGTTGTACTGGAGCCAGTTAAGTGCCATTCGCGTAGCAGATTCCAGCATCGAGTTTAAGCTTGAAAACAACAGAAAGGTAACTCTTCAGCTATCTGCCATTCCGGATAAACGAACAGCCCGCCACATAAAAGCAAGTATAAACCTGGCAGCCCTGGAGCAGAATGTTGTGGTAAACGGTGTGCTGGCCCGCCCGAAGGGAGCTATTGCTTAAATCGGATTACCATTAATATTCTTCTTCTGTCATCCTATGCGTTAGCTGAGTTCTATAGTTTCTATTTGTCATTTCAACATCAGGAGGAATCCGAGTTCCATAGTTTCTATTTTGTCATTTCGAACAAAGAGAGAAATCTGAGTGCTATAGTTGACTGCTCTACAATCCGAATCAAGCCTTTTCTTTCATAGCCTTCTTCAATCCTGGGAGCTCTACTCACCGATCGTTTCAATCTAGCTTTGGTGCCCTCACGGCCGGGAGGCCCCGTCTTCGGGTATCGCGCTGCTGCTTTCTTGCTACCCTCGCTCTGCTCGTGTTGCCTGGCGGCACCGCAACAAATCAAAGGCGCTCAACCCAAAGACTGTGATCAGTTCGATAGTTACTTTTGTAAAAGTTTGAAAGGCTATAGTTGCATCGCTTTATCGTGGTGATAATTCCGTAGGGACAGGTCGCGACCTGTCCGATCTTGGTCTATAACTATAAGACTACAAGTCAAACTATAACTATAGCAGAAAATTCCCCTCTTGGGAGGGGCAGGGGTGGGTTAAAACGCCAACTATAGAACTATAACCTAAACTATAGCGACAGCTCGAAAGCTCCTTCCCCTGTTGTTAGGGGAAGGCTGGGAAGGGGTAAAACGCCAACTATAGAACTATAACTCCATCTAAAGCAGTAGCCCAATCCCAGAAATCCTTTAAATCTCACTTAATCCCGGTTCAGACTATTCTGTCCTTTCAGGCCAGTTGAGTCAAGGAGACTCAACGCCATAGTTAGTCACGAGTCCGGATATTCGCGCCAGCAGCATGAACAACAGAACTGGAACCAGTAGAAAACTCCCATCAACCATAGCTAATTCACCTACATCATTTTTTATGGTTTGGTAGTTTCCTAAACTATACTTTGCCAACTTGCGGCCGATTTAGTGCAACAAATGGAAAAGCAGGAAACGCGGGTGTACGGACTTCAGTTTGGGCTACTTTGCCTGAGCTCCTTCCTGTTTTTTGCCAGTTTTAACATGATCATCCCCGAGCTGCCCGATTACCTTACCAGCCTGGGCGGCGAAGATTACAAAGGCCTTATCATTTCCCTTTTTACGCTCACTGCCGGTTTGTCCAGGCCGTTTAGTGGTCAGCTTGCCGATAAAATAGGACGCATACCTGTAATGGTTGTAGGTGGGGCCGTGTGTATCGTTTGTGGTTTTCTTTATCCAATTACCGGCTCTGTGGCGGCTTTCCTGCTGCTACGTTTCGTGCATGGTTTTTCTACCGGTTTTACGCCTACCGGCACAGCTGCCTACGTAGCCGATATTATACCCATCAACCGTAGGGGAGAGGCCACTGGTTTACTTGGTTTGTGCGGAAGCCTGGGTATGGCGGCAGGTCCGGCACTTGGCGGTACTATAGCCAACCACTTCTCCCTCGATACCATGTTCTATACTTCGTCAGTGGCTGCTTTTTTGTCGGTGGCGGTGGTGGTGCGCATGAAGGAAACCGTTGATGATAAGCAGCGCTTCCGGATGGGGCTATTGCGTATCTCCCGGAGCGAGCTTTTTGAGCCGCGGGTAATTGCGCCATCGGTTGTTCTGTTCTTTACGGTGTTTTCGTTTGGTACCATACTTACAGTGATCCCCGATTTCAGCGAGTTCCTGGGTATAAAGAACAAAGGACTTTTCTTTATGAGCTTTACGCTTTCTTCGCTGGCCATCCGGTTTGTGGCAGGGCGTGTATCGGACAAATATGGGCGGGTAAGTGTGCTGCGGGTAAGTACATTTGTGCTGATGCTGGCGATGGTTGCCGTGGGGTTCTCCTCCAATCTAACAGAGCTTATGCTGGCCGGCGTACTTTTCGGAATCGGGCAGGGCATGAACTCACCAACCGTTTTTGCCTGGACTATTGACCTTAGCCACGAAGCACACCGCGGAAGGGCAATGGCGACGATGTACATTGCCATGGAGGCTGGTATTGGTATCGGTGCACTTTCATCCGGGTGGCTTTATAACAATAATCCTGAAAACTTCCGGCTTGTATTCTGGACAGGTGCTGCCGTGGTATTGGTTTCCCTTCTTTACCTGCTTTTTTTTATTAAATCCCCTTCACGAAAATATTAAGCCTGTTAAAGCAATTGTAATTACTGTTTACCAAAATCGGTTAAAATAAGCTGAGGTTTAGGAAGCAAAATCGTACTAATAATATACTTTTTCCAATAAATAGGATTTATAGTATATGTGCTGCAAAAGCAGGTGTTATACTTTCAAAAAGTGATCCTTTCGCCTATAATTTGGCAGGCAGCACACTGTTTCTTCACTTCCCCGGCGCACTGTGTTTACAGTGAGATGTACTGCTTAATCTCTGCAACAAACTTAAAAACAGAACGATGATGAAGGGAATGAATGGAAAACTACTTACTCTATTATGTGCAGCGACGTTAATTTTTTACGGCTGCGAAAAAGAAGAAGATCCGCTGGTAAATGCCAGGAACGGAAATCAGGTGATCGGTGAAGAGTGCGATATGATCAGCTTTGAGGGACAGACCGGTTACAGAACTTCGGTGGAATCGGATGGTGGCCGCACCATACACGTGGCCGGTATTGCCCGCGACGAGAACGACGAGCCGGTGGACCAGAACCGCGCCATGATCTTCGACTCTGAGAACTGGACCGGCGATGACGACGACCTGGCCACCAAGGACTGGGGCAACGTGCTCATTGTGCAGCAACTGGGCGACGAAAGCGAGCCCAACGATAACCAGTGGGGCGCCGAGATGCGGATCGGGTTCCTGGAGCCGGTTACCCTGACTTCGATGCGGGTGCTGGACATTGATGAAAACGAGCATGATTCGTGGGCCTTTGTGTACGTGCAGGGCGAAGATGAACCACGAAGAATTTACCTGGAGCCGCATGGCGACAACGTGGGCTTTACTGTCGACTTTGGTAACATCCAGGAAGTGATCAAGCTGGTGATCTGGATCGATGGGGATGGAGCTTACGGATCAGGTGCCATTGACAATATTAAGTTCTGCGTTCCTATATATGGAGGTGAACCAGCAGAACAGCCAAACTGCGATATGATCAGCTTTGAAGGCCAGACCGGTTACAGAACTTCGGTAGAGTCAGATGGTGGCCGCACCATACATGTGGCCGGTATTGCCCGCGACGAGAACGACGAGCCGGTGGACCAGAACCGCGCCATGATCTTCGACTCTGAGAACTGGACCGGCGATGACGACGACCTGGCCACCAAGGACTGGGGCAACGTGCTCATTGTGCAGCAACTGGGCGACGAAAGCGAGCCCAACGATAACCAGTGGGGCGCCGAGATGCGGATCGGGTTCCTGGAGCCGGTTACCCTGACTTCGATGCGGGTGCTGGACATTGATGAAAACGAGCATGATTCGTGGGCCTTTGTGTACGTGCAGGGCGAAGATGAACCACGAAGAATTTACCTGGAGCCGCATGGCGACAACGTGGGCTTTACTGTCGACTTTGGTAACATCCAGGAAGTGATCAAGCTGGTGATCTGGATCGATGGGGATGGAGCTTACGGATCAGGTGCCATTGACAATATTAAGTTCTGTGTGCAATAATTAAACTGAAGAGTAAGAAGGAAAAGGGAAGCGAAGGCTTCCCTTTTTTATTTTGCCCTCCTGTAAACTATAGCTAACCAGCCGAGCTCTGAAATTTTATGAAATATTTTTTATAACATGAGGTAAACCAGGTAGCCAGCAGGCAAGCCCCCGAAATGCCCCAGGAGTAATTTAAAGCCATGTTGTAACATCCATTAATGTAATAATGAAAAAATAGCCATATGTATATGAAGTAAAAATGTAGCTGCTATTCTAAAAACAGGCCAACCTTTTTGTCATAACTGCCCGTACAAGGGTGAAATGTTTTTTGCCAAAGGGACATTAAAATATACAATTCTGATGATATAGGCCTGGCTATAGTTGGGCTCCTCCGGCAACTACATTATTTAAAATTTACCCTTTACAAAAATAGTTGCGACATGAAAACAATCTTCTACAAAACCCTCGCCCTTTCACTTGCCAGTTTTTTAGTTGCTTCCTGCGCCCAGGAAACAGAAGCTGAAGTAAAACCATTAACTACCACAGATACTAAGAAATTCGGCACTATACCAGGCACTACCATCATTGATTTCTCTGAATCCAATGGGTATATCGACGAAATTAAAGTAAAGAAGGACAGCTATACCACGCTGCCTGTTAAGATAAAAGCTACTAGCTTTACCTCCGGCAGAACTGCGCCGGAAAACGCGGCATTGGTTTACGATACCACAAAACCTGATAAAAAGAACGCAGGGTACATTGCTGTAAACCGCGGTCCGTTTCAGCTAGGTAATATACTGACTGTTGGCGAAGACCGTGGCAGTAACTCAACTATAAACGACAAAGGCGGCAGTATAGAAATGGACTTCTCCAGTTTTGGGAGCGTAGTAATGCGTGGTCTTTACATCGCTGATATCGAAGAACATGAAAGCGGATCAACCTTAGAACTGCTTGATGCTGCCGGTACCGTTATTTATTCAATGGTTTTACCTGTAACAGGTGCCTACACATTTCAGCCGCTGGTGCTCGGACCGGGCGTAGCGGGCGTAACAAAACTGCGCGTTACGTTTAAATCTACTAACGGACGTGGCGGCTCAGGTGCTATAGATGTAGTGCAGTTCTGCCCTGGCACCGTTTGCTACAGATAACTAAACTATAAGCAGAAGTCTCTGCTACCTTATTTAACCCGTAATATAACTAAGCTTATATTACGGGTTTTTTATTTTTGATCCTGCCTGGCCCGCTTCTATATTTTATCCAAATTCTATCTGCCGGAAATTGTTGTTTATTATATGTTAATAGGTTTATGTATAAACATAGCAGGATTGTAAACTATATCGAAAACTATAGTTTTTAGTATCAGTATGTAGTGAATAATTGTACTTTTCATGTCTGTGTAAGGCAGGCGTAAATTAACACTTCAAACCTAAATTTATATACTATGAAAAAAACTTTATTAAAGACCGGACTACTGAGCCTGGCAACATTAGCATTTATGGGATGCGAATCTCAAAACGGGATCGAAGAAATAAACCCTACAACCTCCCAGGCTATAGTTGCCGGTACTTGTGATGTAATTGATTTTGAAAATGCGCCTGTAGGAGAATTTATTACCGGGGTAAGTTCAGCAAATGGTGTTGCTGTGATGGTACATAATAAAGCCCGTAACGCAAGCGGCGAAATGCTGAGTGATAACAGGGCCATGATCTACGATACCAGGAAGATAACCGGCGACGATGAAGACCTGTACACACCAGAATGGGGCAACACACTGATCATCCAGGAAATTGGTGTTAATCCGGTAGATGATCCGAATGTATATGGCGATGGCCCGAATGATAACCAGTGGGGCGGTGAGATGATGCTGACCTTCCCGAAACTGATGACACTGGAATCTATGAAAGTGCTTGACATAGACACCTATGAAGACAACTCGTGGGTATACCTTTACAACGAAAGCGGAGAAGAACTTTACAAGGTAAAACTGTTGCCACTGGGCAATAGCAGCAAGCAAACAGTTGATCTGAAGAAAACCGCAGGTGTGAAAACCCTGAAAGTAGTATTGGCCGGAACACAGAGTTATTCAGGCTCAGGTGCTATAGATGATATCATGTTCTGTGAAACAGCTGTAACACCGCCAACTGATGAAGTAACCGGTTGCACCCGTACACAAGGCTACTGGAAAAACCATGCAGATCCTAAGAAGAAGCAATACAACAACGCCTGGGACGCTTACCTTGGAAAAATGTTCTATAACAGTGGCCAGGATTACCTGACCGTACTGGAAACAGCTCCGAAAGGTGGAGACGCATATTATATACTGGCGCACCAGTTTATAGCTGCCGAACTTAACGTAGTTTCAGGGGCATCTATACCAGCTGAAGTGAAAACTGCCTGGGATGCTGCGAAAGCTTACTTTAAAGGAGAAACCAAGCCAACCAGAAGTGAGCTTTTAGCGTGGGCAGAATTACTGGATGACTATAACAACGGTAAAGTTGGTCCGGGCCACTGCGACTAACCCGTAACTATATATTACATCAACTATAACTATAGAAAGGAGCTCAAACATTGGGCTCCTTTTTTTGTTTTGAAATGCACAAACCGGTTTACATTGCCGTACATAGTTTATGGATAAGGGTTTTTTAGCACAGCTGTACGAAGACCATACGCATACCCGTCACCTGGTTCCGGCCTCCGCTACCTGCCATTTTGCCGAAGCTATCATACAATTACTGTTTCCGCCACTTTCTGAAAAGCGCTATGCTTCTCTTTCTGATTTTGAAGAACATACCCAACTGTTGCAGCAATGCCTGGAACGGATATTGGACGGAATGCAGAGTGCGTTAGCGGAGTCGCCTGCCGTGCTCGCAACTGCCGTAATGAATGAGCTGCCACAGATACACAGCATGTTGTTGGGCGACGCAGAAGCTATTACACACGGCGACCCTGCAGCCCAGAGTATGGAAGAAGTGATCCGGACCTACCCGGGTTTTAAAGCGGTTGCACTTTATAGATTAGCACATGCCATGTACCGGTTAGGTATCCCATTATTGCCCCGTGTTATCTCAGAATTTGCGCATGGCCGCACCGGCATCGATATTCACCCCGGAGCAACTATAGGGGCGTACTTCTGCATCGATCACGGCACAGGCGTTGTAATAGGCGAGACAACTATAATCGGTAACTATGTGAAGGTGTATCAGGGTGTAACGCTTGGGGCTATCAGTGTAGAGAAAAGTATGGCCAATATAAAGCGCCATCCAACTATAGAAGACCATGTCGTGATCTATGCCGGCGCAACTATACTGGGCGGAAATACTGTAATAGGTACACGCAGTATTATCGGCGGTAATGTGTGGCTTACGGAAAGTGTTCCGCCTTATTCACGCGTTTATCATCATCCGCAAATAAAAGTACGCAAAGCACCCGAACCGGAAAACGTGCTCAATTTTTCTATTTAATCATATAACTATGAAAGCTACCACTATACTTGACACAATAGGGCGTACACCACATGTGCGCGTCAATAAATTATTCGGCGATAAGGCAGAGGTCTGGATGAAACTGGAGCGCAGCAACCCGGGCGGGAGCATAAAGGACCGCATCGCGCTTGCCATGATTGAAGATGCCGAGCAGAAAGGTATACTGAAAGAAGGAAGTGTTATAGTTGAGCCAACGTCGGGAAACACGGGCGTAGGGCTGGCCATGGTAGCAGCTGTAAAAGGCTACCAGTTGATACTGGTTATGCCGGAATCGATGTCGGTGGAGCGCCGCAGACTGATGACTGCGTATGGGGCCAGGCTTGAACTTACTCCCCGGGAGCAGGGAATGAAAGGTGCTATTGAACGGGCCAAAGAGATATTAACCGAACACGAAAGTTCCTGGATGCCGATGCAGTTTGAGAACGAAGCCAATACCCAGGTGCACATCGAAACCACAGCTGAAGAGATTTTACAGGATTTCCCGGAGGGGTTTGACTACCTGATAACCGGCGTTGGAACTGGCGGGCATATTACCGGAGTGGCGCGGGTTCTGAAAGCCCGAAATCCTGATATAAAAGTTTTTGCAGTTGAACCTGCTGCCTCGGCAGTACTGAGCGGTGGACAGCCAGGACCACACCCGATACAGGGAGTGGGAGCAGGGTTTATACCTGCCATTATGGATACTACGCTGCTGGATGGCACTATACAAGTAGAAGCGAATGATGCCTTCGATTATGCCCGCAGGGCAGCCCGTGAAGAAGGTATCTTTGTAGGTGTGTCGTCGGGGGCATCGCTGGCAGCTGTTGCGCAAAAGTTAAAGGAAATACCCGAAGGTGCCCGCGTGCTTACTTTCTGTTACGACACCGGCGAACGATATCTTTCTGTGGAAGGACTTTTTGTTTAAGGATCAAACTATAGTTAAAAAGGATAAGCCACGGTGGTTGCAGTAGCTTTTATTATTTATGATTGGTACAAAAATAAAAAAAGGCAACTATAAACTATAGTTGCCTTTGGTGGAGAATATCGGAGTCGAACCGATGACCTCTTGCATGCCATGCAAGCGCTCTAGCCAGCTGAGCTAATCCCCCTTATGGTGCTACAAAAATAGACTAAATTTTGATATTCTGAAATTCATATCGATTATTTATACAGGTTTTTATTAAAACAAAAAGGGGAAGCTACTGCTTCCCCTTTTTGTTTTATATAGTCCGATGCTTATTTACCTCCGAAGATGTAACGTACACCAAACTGACCTCTCCAACGAGAAGTGAAATCCTGTACGAAGTAAGGCTTGCCATCTGTTAAACCTTTACCTGTATAAGTGAAAGCAGGAGTAGTAGTACCAGCAGTGCTCTTCTCTACGTCTAACAACTGGTAAGCATTGAAGCTAGCGCCATACTGACGACCCCAATCCTTGTTGATCAGGTTACCAACGTTCATTACGTCGAAAGTGAACTGAAGTCTGTGAGAGTTCTCATCAGTTGTGTTCAGCTTAATTTCGTGCATTAAGCGCAGGTCTACCTGGTTAGACCAAGGTAATCTGTCGCCGTTACGCTCTGCATACTGGCCTCTTCTCTCTCTTAAGTATTCGTTGCTCTCGATGTAAGCATTGAAAGCAGCCCACTGTGCATCTTTAGAAGCTTGATCACCAGTAAAGTTGATTTCGCTCTTATCGCGCGGGATGTATACAAGGTCGTTAGTAGTACCGTTGTCGCCGTTTACATCACCGTTATAGATGTAAGAAAGCGGAACACCAGACTGACCGTTATAGAAACCAGAGATTGTAGTTGCTGAACCGTTTTCGTAGTTCAGTGTGTAGCTAAGAGCAGCAATTACACGTGAACGAACATCGTTATCAGCCCATGCAGCTCTTACATCATTCAGACCGTAAACCTGGTTAACGTTGATCCAGTTAGAACGTGCCTGGCTGGAGTTACCTGGGTTAGCATCCTGAGCTCTTGAGTAAGTGTAAGCTACTGAACCATACAGGTTAGAAGAGAAAGACTTCTGTAACTGACCTGTAACGCTGTAAGAGTAACCCTGATCTGTATTTGTTAAATAGATAATGTCGTTGAAATTAGCATCATCCTTTTTAAAGATAGGGCGTGAGTCACCTTTACCTTCAAGCTTACCATTTTCTTTCAGGTTTAGGTTCTGATAGTAAATGTTGTTCATTGTCTTAGAGTAAATACCTTCTAAAGTAGCGATAACGTTACCTGGAAGTCTCTGGTCAATAGCAGCGTTTGCTCTGAACAACTGAGGGAATTTGAAGTCAGGGTCAGTGATGTTGATTTCTGATACTCTTTCGTTCAGGCCAAGTGAACCTGAAGTAGGCTGCGTATCCGGGTTAGGGTTGAAACGCAGTGTTGGTATATTTGAACCTCTCTGGCTAACGCTACCAAGTACTGTACCAGTGTTTGTGTACTGGTTAGAGATCCATACGAATGGTGCTCTACCGGTGAATATACCTAAACCACCACGTACCTGTGTGTTACCATCATCAAATACATCCCAGTTTACACCAACTCTTGGAGATACCATAAGCTGAGCACCCGGAGTTTTGTTTGTAGCTAAGCCACGGCTGGCAAACTTAGTGTTGAACGCCTGGTTAACTGCTGGCTCATCGTTGAAAGTCGGGATATCTAAACGAACACCACCTGTTACTTTCAGGTTTGGCATTACAGCGTATTCATCCTGAACATAGAAACCTAACTGGTAAGCAGTAAAGTCAGATCCTTGCTGACGGTTGTCAGTAAGAGAGTACGTTCTGTCGAACTGGTAAGGTGCCACTTCAGCAGCTGTACCAACTTTCTCCCAGTCTTCGATGGACTTATACTGGTAAGCACCAAACTCCTGACGAATGAACAGGTTGTAAGTTTTGTAGAACTCGTTGTGTGTACCAACAGTAATTGTGTGGTTACCTAAGAACCAGTTGAAGTTATCTGTAATAGTAAGAACATCCTGGTCTAACTGGTTACGAACAGAGAATGCCTCGCTACCTAATGTTACTCTTCTACCACCAGACAGGTCTAACTGTACAGTTGGGAAAGGGTTGCCATTGTATGTTCTTTTATCTCTTACAGTTGTGTAACCAACTACAAATTCGTTAGCGAAAGTACCACCGAAGTTGCTGTTTAATTGTGCTACTGTAGAGTTAGTTGTGCTTGGGAAGAACACAGCGTTGTTTGAGAAACGAACTGTGTTAGGGTTTCTGGAAAGGTCCAGGTCCTCGCCATATACATAGCTATGACGTAGTGTTAACTGGTGGTTGTTTGTGATGTTCCAGTCTAAACGGGCAAAGAATTTTTCACTGTTTGTCTCTTCAGTCTGAGCGCCGAAGCTGCCTGCATCATAACCTAAGCGTTTTGCAACTGCAGCAATTCTGTTAAGTTCATCTAGAGTGAAGTTTGATGTAGATGTACCTGGTTCAAATAAAAGCGGCTGGTTTTTCTTTGTTACTTCACCGTTTACGAAGAAGAACAGTTTGTCTTTTAATAAAGCGCCACCCAGTCTTGCACCTACCTGGTAATCTGTGTACTCTGGATACTCAGCTCTTGCTGCATCGTTGCTCTTACCTACAAGGCTCTCGTTGTTACCGAAGTAATAAGCTGAACCCTCGAAGTTGTTAGAGCCACTTCTTGTGATAGCGTTGATACCACCACCTGTAAAACCACTCTGACGAACGTCGAATGGAGCTACTACTACCTGGATAGCTTCAATAGCATCCAGAGAGATAGGCTGTACACCAGACTGGCCACCGTTCGTACCGTTTGAAGACAAACCGAATACGTCGTTGTTTACAGTACCGTCGATAGAGAAGTTGTTGTACTTGTTGCTCTGACCTGCGAAAGACGTACCTGCACCAGCTGTAGAAGCCTGTGGAGTAAGACGCGTGAAGTCATTTAAGCTTCTTGAAATAGTAGGTAAGGCCTCAATCTGCTCAGTAGAAACGCTGGTAGCAGCGCCGGTTCTGTCAGAGTTGATAACTTTATCCTGTGTTGCAACTACTTCAACCTCACCAAGGTCGGTAGAGCTCTGGTTTAAGATCAGGTCAAGACGGTAGTTCTGACCTAATGTTAACGTAATGTTCTCTACGAGTTGCTCCTGATAACCTACATAAGAGGTTTTAACGGTGTAAGGACCACCAACACGCATGTTCTGAATGTTATAACGCCCCTCAGAGTTTGCAGGCGCTACATACTGGGTATTTGTTGGCTGATGGACAACAATTACCGTTGCTCCTGGCAGTGCCGTTCCACTATGGTCTTTTACCACACCGTTCATCGCGGCGGTGGTTGTACCCTGCCCAAAACTGGACTGAACTGACAATACCAATGCTAAAAGAAAGCATAAAGTACTATAAATGTTTTTCATAAAATGGGTTGATTGATTTTGGCGCAAAGTTAACTTCTTAAAGACGATAAATCCTAACAGAAATATTAACTTAATATTAAAAAAAACTATTGTTGGCGAGCCAGCCCGTTCAATGCATATTCAGGCGGTAATTATTGACTACGAACAATTTGCTGTAGTTTGCCTGGCTCTGCAAAGCATGCACGGAAGAAGCTTAAGCAAGCCCGTAGTGCCTGCGTTACCGGAATGTTACGGATACAATAACTTACATGTAGCTACCCTGAATTCCCTGCCTGCACAGGCAAGGAATATTGCTTGTAAGGTGTATCTTTTAGGGCTATTGGGGGAGAGCCTGATTTGTTGGTTGCAGGTTTTATAAATGGTGGGAATAGTAAAAGGAAACTATAGTTAAACTATAGGCCCGCAGGTAATTTGCCTGCGGGCCTATAGTTTTTTGTTTGGTTATAGTTTAATTAAAGATGTATCGTAGCCCTAACTGGCCCTGCCATCTCGAATCAAACTGCGATATATTATAGATCCGGGTATTTGTGTTAAATGTGAAGGTTGGAACACCAGCAGCGTTAAGGCCTGCAAACCGGATTAGTTCGTTCGCATTATTATTAACAAAATACTGGCGGCCCCAGTCTTTGTTTATCAGGTTCCCAACATTAAAAATATCAAAGGTGATCTGGAAAGTGTGCTTATTTTCGCCGGAGGTAAAGTAGAAGTCCTGGAGCAGGCGCAGGTCAAACTGATGGGTCCATGGCATACGACCTCCGTAACGTTCCGCATACTGGCCTCTTCTGTCACTTAAGTAGTCATCGCTTCTGATCAGTGCATCCAATGCTTCCCATTGTTCCTGCGGGGTTGCTGAGCCTGGAATAACTGCACCGGCACGATCTGTAAAGGGCACAAGTATTATATCACTCTGATCTCTGGGAACATATATCAAGTCGTTTGCAATGTTGCCATCGCCGTTCAGGTCGCGGGAGTATACAAATGTAATTGGCAAACCAGACTGGCCCTGGTAAAATAAGGAGATGCCGGTTGCCAGGTTTTCTCCGAACCGGAAAGTATAGCCACCGGTACCTACAATTCTATGCCTTACATCATACCTGGAGTATTCCAGTTCCGGATCGTTCGGGTTATTCACGATCTGGTTAAATTCATAGTTAGAAAGGGCCGTAGAGCTGGTGCCGCTGTTCACATCTTTTGATTTACCATAAGTATAGGCAATAGAAGTGTTAAGGCCATTGGTGAAATCTTTACGAAGCTGGCCTGTTAAACTATAGCGATAGCCTTTGTCGGTGTTATCTAAAAGTATAACGTTAGTGTAATCTCCGTTACGGCGGCGGCTGTTATCAGCGTCTGAGAAAATATTCCGGTTATCGGGGCCGGCTAATTTGCCTATCGGGTCTACCAGGTTCAGGTCGCGGTACACCACATCGTTCAGTGTTTTGGAATAAATACCCTCTATAGTAGCAATAATTTCTAACGGTAATGTATAGTCGAAGGCCAGGTTGCTGCGCCAAACGCGGGGTAGTTTAAAGTTGTCGTTAATTACGTTTACTTCTACAGTCTGTACCGGAGGTCCTGCATCTGTCTGTTTATTTGGGTCGGGTATAAATTCATCCGGGTTGCTCACATCTATAGTTCCTAGTATGGTACCTGTGTTCACAAACTGGTTCGACATCCAGACAAATGGCACACGACCCGTAAATATACCTGTACCACCCCTTACCTGTAAGGTTCTGTCTTCGGTTGGAGTAAAGTTAAACCCAAAGCGTGGTGCCCAGAGCACCTGTCCGCTTGATGTACGGTCTGTTCTAAGGCCTGGATAAAGGGTTCCGAAGTCGCTTTCGAGTTTGGTGTTACGCTCCGGCTTGTCCGGGAAAACCGGGATGTCTACGCGCAGGCCTAATGTTAATTTTAAACGCTCAGATGCTGTGTATTCGTCCTGCAGGTAAAAGCCGAGCTGGGCAGCGTTGAATTCGGCGGCTGGTCGTGGGTTATTTGATAAGGAATAGCCTGCCCGCACTCTGGATGGGTTATTGGCAATAAAGTCTTCGATGCTGTTAAAGTCCCAGCGGCCATTCAGGTTATTAATGAACAGGTTCCTGAATTTGAAGAACTCGTTGTGTGTGCCAACAGTAAAATTGTGTTTGCCAACCAGGTACGAAAAGTTGTCGGTAAATTCGAAGATATCCTGATCGAGCTCGTTGGCAGTGGAGGAGCGTTCAGAGCCGAACACCAGTGTGCCTACCGGATCGAAAATGGTAACCTGCGGGAAGAGCTGACCAAAAGTTTCGCGATTTTCCCTTATCCTGGAATACCCTATGATCAGGTTATTAGAAAAACTGTTTGATATACGGCTGTTAAGTTCAGCTACCGTAGAGTTTGTTTTGCTGTTAAACTGGTAGGCGTTGTTTCCAAAACGAGCCTCGGCACGGCTTCTCGAAAATGAAACCTGAAACGCGTCGATGTAATTGTGGCGTAGTGTCAGGGAGTGGTTATTGGTAATATTCCAGTCGAGGCGGGCAAATAGCTTGTCGCTTTCCGTATCTCTGTCGAAACCTCCGAACGAACCCACATCATAATTGTAAGTTTCTCTTACGAAGGTAGCCAGATCCTGTGCTGCGCTAAGGGGTATCTGCGATTCTGCGGAGCCTGGTGCAAAACGAACGGGTTCGGTTATGCGGGTGGCATCATAGTTGGTAAAAAAGAATAACTTATCCGGAATGATAGGCCCGCCTATCCGAACGCCATACTGATAATTCTTGAACTCATCTGCTTTAACCCGTGGGCCTTCCACAGCCTTACCGATTATATCCTGGTTACGGCCAAAACCATATACAGAACCAGAGAATTTATTGGTGCCCGAACGGGTAACGGCATTTATACCACCCCCCGTAAAGTTGCCTTGCTTTACATCGTAAGGGGCTATAACTACCTGTATCTCCTGTATGGCATCTAATGAAATTGGCTGCGTGCCGGCCGAGCCACCGGGCGTACCACTACCTGATAGACCAAACACATCATTGTTTACAGCGCCATCTATGGTTATGTTGTTATAGCGGTTGCTGGAACCACCGATAGAGTTGCCGGATGCCTGGGGAGTAAGCCGGGTAAAATCCTGGATACTGCGGCTCAGCGTTGGTAACCGTTCTATCTGCTCCCGCGATACGTTGGTAGCTGCGCCTGTGCGGTCCTGGTTAAAAACATCATTCTGCTCACCAACAATCTCTATTTCGCCCAGCTCGCGGCTGCTCTCTGTTAATGTAAAGTCAACTCTCGTAGACTGCCCCAACGCAAGTGTTACGTTCTCCGAGCGTTGTTCCTGGTAGCCTACATAAGATGTGCGTACAGTATAAGGGCCACCCACACGCATGTTCTGGATATTAAAATACCCATCCGCGTTAGTAGTGGCAACATATTGAGTGTTTGTCGGATTGTGAACCGCAATGATGGTGGCCCCAGGTAGTGGCGTGCCGCTCTGGTCTTTTACTGTCCCGTTCAGGGCGGCCGTTGTGGCGCCCTGCCCCCAGGCTAACTGTGATTGGAGCAAAAAGAACGTGCACAGAAGTATGAAAGTGTAGAAATGTTTCATAGCACTGATAAGTAGTTAGTGGACAATTAGTTGTAACTACCTATAAGTACGTATGAAGCTGCAAGTTTATATCAAACTATAGTATTTATTTTGGATAAAACGTAAGTATATTTGTATGGTTATAATGCCATTTTTTAATAGAGTTTCTTAAATGGCTGGCCTTACCGCCTTGATGAAAATTTTCTGGTAATGCGCTGAAAACAGGTTGTTCTCGATTACACCAAGTGAAGTGGAAGCATGAATAAAGCGAATGTTGTTATCATCGATCACTTCAGTTACCAGGCCCACATGCGTAATCTGATTGCTGTTCCTGTTGGCTCCAAAAAACACAAGGTCTCCTTCCTGCAGGTCTTTAACTCTTACCTCTTTCCCAAACCGGCTTTGCTCGTCTGATGTCCGGGGTAGTTTTACATCTATACTTTCAAAAGAAGTGCACAAAAGGCCGGAGCAGTCCATGCCTACGCGGGTAGTGCCTCCCCAGCGGTACGGAACGCCCGTGTAGGAGCGGGCTGTTTCGATAACGGTTTCAATATCTTTATCCAGGTTTCGTTTTACTTTAGTGCGGCTGGTGCGGTCTTTGGATGCCAGCGGGCGGTCATTGCCGCCATTTCGGCGGGCCAGTTTGCGGGCTTTGCGTTCCTGGCGTTTTTCTGCAGCTATCTCCCGTGCCGACTTGTAGGTTTCGCCACGCTTACTGAACACCGGCCCCGACGACTGGCACGAAGCCATCAGGACAATTAAAAAGATAAATAAGAGGGAAGTTGTAAAAGCTGTTCTCAAAACGTTACTTTAGCAAGGTAAGTAAATAAAAATAATAGGGTCTGCTAATATAGCTATAACCCGGCCTTTTTTACAAATGAAATTTAACACAGTAACCCCGGAAGCCGTCTCCGTTTTCACAACTATAGTTGGCGAAGCAAATGTGATTTTACCTGCATCCGCTGACGACATGCTCCGGTATACCCACGACGAAACCGAAGACCTGCGCTACATCCCTGAAGTTGTTCTTAAACCTGCGAACGCTGCCGAGATCAGCCTTATTATGCAGTATTGTAACAAAAACATGCTGCCGGTAACGCCACGCGGAGCTGGTACCGGGCTAAGTGGCGGTGCATTGGCTGTGCATCAGGGGGTTATAGTTTCTACAGAGCGGCTTAATAAGATTGTAACTATAGATGAGCGTAACCTGCAGGCTATAGTTGAGCCGGGCGTAATTACACAGGTTTTCCAGGAGGCTGTAATTGCCAAAGGGTTATACTACCCGCCAGACCCATCGAGTAGGGGCAGCTGCTTTTTAGGCGGTAACCTGAGCGAGAGCAGTGGTGGCCCGCGCGCTGTAAAATATGGCGTTACAAAAGATTATGTGCTGAATGTGGAAGTGGTGTTGCCAACCGGCGAAATAACCTGGACAGGCGCTAATGTCTTAAAGAATGCCACCGGCTATAACCTGACCCAACTCATGGTCGGGAGCGAAGGCACGCTGGGCATCATTACTAAGATAGTATTTAAGCTGATCCCTTACCCGCCGCAGAATATAGTTATGCTGG
Organism: Pontibacter pudoricolor; assembly: GCF_010092985.1. Classification (GTDB taxonomy): domain Bacteria; phylum Bacteroidota; class Bacteroidia; order Cytophagales; family Hymenobacteraceae; genus Pontibacter; species Pontibacter pudoricolor. The sequence goes on from NZ_CP048106.1 coordinate 4,254,362, forward strand.
TGCCTTTCCGCAACGAAGAGCAGGCTTGCGAAGCCGTATCGAAGTTGTTCATGGCTGGTATAGTTCCGTCGGCGCTGGAGTTTATGGAACGTGATGCTATTGAGTGGTCTGGCCGCTATTTAGGAATTGAAGTGAATTTGCCGGAAGATATACAGGCGCACCTGCTCATAGAACTGGATGGTAACGATATGGACCAACTGTTTAAAGAAGCAGAACAGGTGTATAGTGTGCTGGAACAGTTTGATATTGACGAAATACTGGTAGCTGACACTGAAAAGCAGAAAGAGGACCTATGGCGACTACGCCGGAATGTAGCGCATGCCGTTAAAGCCAATTCGGTTTACAAAGAAGAAGATACCGTTGTTCCACGTGCGGAACTGCCTAAACTGCTGCATGGAGTAAAAGAGATCGGTGCCAGGTACAACTTCAGATCTGTTTGCTACGGCCACGCCGGCGACGGTAACCTACATGTGAATATCATAAAAGGGGACATGACGGACGAGGACTGGCAGCATAAATTACCAGAAGGCATTAAGGAGATTTTTAGGTTGTGTGTGGAACTGGGAGGAACAATTTCGGGGGAACATGGTATCGGATTGGTGCAGCGACCTTACATTAATATTGCGCTGAATGAAGTGCAGCTACGCCTGATGCAGGGTATAAAGCAGCTCTTCGACCCGAATGGTATACTTAACCCTGGGAAGATATTTGCCTGAAAGCTATAGTTTAAAGTTAATAATTCTGGCATGAGTCTCCCGGCTCGTGACGTAGGATGGTGTTGAGCCCCCTGACTTACCTGGCCCGGCAGGGACAGGCATTGCAGTAGCAGTTGCTAAAGAGTTTTATAGTTGGCGTTTAACCCACCCCTACCCCTCCCAAGAGGGGATTTTCGGCTATAATTATAGCTTAGCTATAGTTCTATAGTTACCGTTACGGCTTTTCCATCTGTCATTTCGACGAAAGGAGAAATCTGAATTAACTATAGTTACAGCCTAAGACCGGACAGGTGGCAACCTGTCCCTGCAAAACCAGCTTATAGAGACGCAACAGTTTGCGTCTTGTTTTCAGTGGTAATTACTCTAACTATAGGACACATAAGATTCCTCGACTTTGCTCGGAATGACAGAAAGGAAACTATAGTTATCAGATACAAGCAGGAGCAGAAACCTGGTCCGTATGTTTTGGGGAGCATTGTCAGGTCTGGATCCTGCAAATCAATCCAATCTCCATTAATCTGTAGTTCAGATTTTTCTCTGCGTTTGAAATAATCAAAACAAAACTATAGTTTAAGCTACGGAACTCCTTACATTTTCTTCTTCTCCTTCACTACCTCATACTCCAACTCCCGCAGGTTATACAACGACTCCATTTGGTTGCGTGGCTTTTCATTTACAAGGTCCTGCTGTGCTTTCTGAGGATTTGTTTCGTTTTTTGGTTTTGCAGTAGTACCCATATGATATAGTTTTTCCTGCTGAGGCTGTTTGTTTTCGTCTGTGGATTCGGGTGCCCGAAAGATTGCTTCCTTAAGAGGTTTGTTCGGTTTCATAGTAGGTAAGTTTGGCTTTAAGTTTATGGTTGCAAGGCCAGTTCGCGCTTTTTCTGCTCTTCTTTTATAAAATTACTGACATACCCGGCTAGCTCATCGGCATTTTCTTCCTGTAAAAAGTGCCCGCTATCTTCAAAATGAATCACGTAACATTCATGGAAAAAGCGCTTCCACTTTTGTAAGGCTTCAATTTTTACAAGTTTGTCCCGTTCGCCCCAAAGTATAAGGGTTGGTATGTCTTGTATGTTTTTACGTTTTTGCCACAGCTCCTCATACCATTTGCTTACGCCTACCAGTTCGCGGGCGCAGGCAAGAGATCGCACCTGTTGTTCAGGAGAGCCAAGTGCTTTAATGTACTGATCCTGAATAGACTCCGGTAAATGCTGGGCACCTCCGAAAAGCTCATTAACCAAAGCACCTGTAGAGAGATTAAGCTTAGAATGAAGGAATTTGCCTAACGGACCAACCAGGTATTTACTGGCTTTGGTAAACGTATTGTGCTTCGACAGCGACCAGGTCCAGGTATTGAGCATTACAATACTGCGGATATTCTGAGGGTTATCAAGCGCGTAAGCCAACCCCACGGGTGCTCCGAAGTCATGCACTACCAGGGTAATATCCTTTAGCTGCAAATGCTCCATCAGCTTTGCAAAGTTATCGGCATGCGCCCTGGGTTTATAACTGAAGTTTTCCGGCTTATCTGATAACCCGAAGCCCAGCATATCCATGGCTACGCAGCGGTATTTTGGGCTCAAAAGCTTAATCAGGTTGCGGTAAATAAAAGACCATGCCGGCGTACCATGCACCATTACAATTACGGGGCCTTCGCCTTCGTCAATGTAATGCATTCTGCCACAGTCTAATTGCAAGTATTTAGATTCGAAAGGATATTCCTTAGTATCTAACCAGTCTGGTTTCATAGTAAAATAGGGTGTTCTTACTAAGACTATACTTTGTTTCAGGAGGCAGGTTGTTAAAATTGAGTAAAACGAGCTTACTTATTAGAACAGTTCAGGAGAATTAAGCCATTGACTGAATGAGAAAACCCTAACTTTACTGCTAGTATGTGTGGAATAACAGGAGTTTTCGCATTTTCTGAAACTGGCTCAGAAACTATAGCGCAGTTGCAGAAAGCCAGCGAGGCGATCCGGCATCGTGGCCCGGACGCTTCCGGTACTTTCGTGCACCGTAATGTGGCGCTGGCACATTGCCGGCTTGCCATAATTGCCCCCCATCATTCTGGTCAGCCTTTTACAGATGCTACCCGGAGGTATACTATAGTTTATAACGGGGAGGTTTTTAACTACAAGGCGCTGCATGCCAAACTAGCTGCAAAAGGCGTTCAGGTTGCTACCGACTCAGATACGGAAGTAGTGCTGCAGCTATACATACTATATGGGCCCGAGTGTTTAAAAAAGCTCCGTGGTTTCTTTGCTTTTGCCATTTACGATGCCGCAGAACAGAGCCTGTTTGTTGCCCGCGACCGTTTCGGCGAAAAGCCCTTGCTATACTATAAGGATGGCGATAAATTCTTGTTTGGTTCCGAACTAAAGGCTTTACTGGAACTGGGCATCCCCCGCGAGCTTGACTATACATCGCTTTTCCAGTATCTGCAGCTAACATACATACCAGCACCGGCAACTATACTGAAAGGGGTGAAAAAACTGCTTCCGGGCCACTACCTTATAGTTAAGCATAACAAAGTGCACGACAGTAACTGGTATAAGCTGCCGTTTGATGGCGAAAAAGCCGCTGCAAACTCTCTGAACTATAACCAGCAGCAATCAAAATTAAAGACATTATTGCAGCAGGCAGTTACCGAAAGGCTTGTGTCTGATGTTCCGGTAGGGGCTCTGCTGAGTGGCGGAATTGATTCTTCTATCGTTGTAGGGCTGGCTTCGCAGCAGGTGCCCGAACTTCAAACATTTTCGGTAGGGTTTCCGGAGCAGCCTTTTTTTGATGAAACAGGTTATGCCCGCTTAGTTGCTGATAAGTTCAGAACCAATCATTCTGAACTGCTTTTAACAAACAAGGAACTGTACAGTAACATCTTTGGCATGCTGGATGGACTGAGCGAGCCTTTTGCAGATTCGTCGGCGCTGGCAGTTTATAGTTTAAGCAAGTATGCCGGCAAACAGGTAAAAGTAGCCTTGTCAGGGGATGGGGCTGACGAATTATTTGCGGGCTATAACAAGCACCGTGCGGAGTTCCAGGTACTCTCTAAAGGCCCTGCTGCAGGATTTATTACAAAACTTGAATATTTGTGGGAAAATCTGCCTAAATCCAGAAACTCTTTTGTTGCGAATAAAGTAAGACAGTTACATCGCTTTGCATCAGGAGCAAAACTACCGGCCTCGGACCGGTACTGGCTGTGGGCAACATGGCAAAAAGAGGAGCAGGCATTAGCCTTATTAAAACCAGAAAACAGGGCAAAAGCAGCTAACCGCTTATACCAGGCCAGAAAAAACAGGTTATTGGAGTGTTTAAACAGGAAACATTACGACCTGAACAGCGTATTGTGTGCCGATTGGCAACTGGTGCTGGCAAACGACATGCTCCCTAAAACAGACCTGATGGGATTGGCAAACGGCCTTGAAATCAGAAGCCCTTTTTTAGATCACAGAATTGTTAAGTTCGCATTTTCGCTGCCGGTAACATCAAAAATAGACAGCTCGTACCAAAAAAAGATTCTGCAAGATTCTTTCCGGCACATGTTGCCAGCTGAACTATATAAAAGACCGAAAAAGGGATTTGAGATACCGCTGCTGTCGTTTTTGCAAACAGAAGGTGCAGATCTGGTTAGCGAGTACTTATCGGATGAACTGATTGAGGCACAACAGATATTTGATGTAGCGCAAATAAGAAAGCTCCGGCAGGCGTTTAAAGGATATACTGCCACCACATTACAAACCCAGGTATGGACGCTGTTGGTTTTTCAGTACTGGTGGAAGAACACGTTTTTAACGGCCAGTTAATTCAGGACAAATAGAATCATCCTTATATTTAAGGATACTTTAATATATAATAGTATAAATTTGCAATTAAGATAATTCAAAGCATATGAGAATAGCTGTAGTTGGCACCGGATATGTTGGCCTGGTAACGGGCACATGTTTTTCGGAAGTAGGTATAGATGTTACCTGTATCGACATCGATACAAACAAGATTGAGAATTTAAAGAAGGGCATTCTGCCGATATACGAGCCAGGACTGGAAGAAATGGTAGCGCGCAATACCCAGAAAGAGCGCTTATCGTTCTCTACCGACCTTGCCACCAGCATACAAGGCTGCGATGCTGCCTTTATAGCGGTTGGTACACCTCCGGGTGAAGACGGTTCTGCTGACCTGAAATATGTATTGGCTGTAGCCCGAGCCATTGGGCAAAATATGAACGACTACCTGGTTGTGGTAACCAAGAGCACGGTGCCGGTTGGTACTGCTAACAAGGTACGTAAAGCTATCGAGGAAGAATTAACTGCCCGTGGCGTGGATATCCCGTTTGACGTGGCCTCTAACCCGGAGTTCCTGAAAGAAGGTGCTGCCATTGAAGACTTTTTGAAACCAGACAGAATTGTTGTTGGTGTATGTTCTGAGAAAGCAGAGACGGTGATGACCAAACTATACAAGCCATTCCTGATGAACGGCCACCCGCTTATCTTTATGGATATCCCATCGGCAGAGATGACCAAGTATGCGGCTAACGCCATGCTGGCTACCAAAATCAGCTTCATGAACGACATTGCCAATCTGTGCGAGATTATGGGCGCCGATGTGAACATGGTGCGTAAAGGTATTGGTTCGGATGCCCGTATCGGTAACAAGTTTATTTACCCGGGTATTGGCTACGGCGGCTCATGTTTCCCGAAAGACGTAAAAGCGCTTATCCGTACGGCTAATGAAAATGGCTACGAGATGCGAGTGCTGAAGTCGGTGGAAGAAGTGAACGAGAACCAGAAGTCGGTACTTTTCAACAAAATCAGCACGCACTTTAATGGTAACCTGGCCGGCAAAACATTTGCTGTATGGGGCTTGTCGTTCAAACCAAAAACCGACGACATGCGTGAGGCACCATCCCTGGTGATCATCAAGAAACTATTAGAGCAGGGCGCACAGGTAAAAGCCTACGACCCGGTTGCTATGGAAGAAGCAAAGCATTCGCTGGGTGACACCATCCAGTATGGCAAAGACGAGTATGAAACCCTGATCGATGCGGATGCACTGCTATTGGTAACCGAGTGGCCGGAATTCCGTTCGCCAAACTTTACTGTAGCCAGCAAACTGATGAAGGATAAAGTAGTATTTGACGGACGTAATATTTACGATGCCAAAGACCTCAACGAAAAAGGCTTCACGTACTATGGCATTGGTGTAAAACAGCCTGTGGAGCAATTAAAAGCAACTGTGTAACCATGACTAAAAAACGCGTACTTATTACAGGCGGAGCCGGTTTTCTGGGCTCGCACCTTTGCGATAGATTTATAAAAGAAGGCTATCATGTGATCGCCATGGACAACCTGATAACGGGTAACCTGGAGAACATTGAGCACCTTTTTAAACTGAAGGATTTCGAGTTCTACCACCACGATGTATCTAAGTTTGTGCACGTGCCCGGTAAGCTGGACTATATTCTGCATTTTGCATCGCCGGCCAGCCCGATCGATTACCTGAAAATTCCGATCCAGACGCTGAAAGTTGGCTCGCTGGGTACACATAACCTGCTGGGTTTAGCGAAAGCGAAAGGTGCCCGTATGCTTATTGCCTCTACTTCAGAAGTTTACGGTGATCCGCTGGTGCACCCACAGAACGAAGATTACTGGGGTAATGTGAACCCGGTAGGTCCGCGTGGCTGCTACGACGAAGCAAAGCGCTTCCAGGAAGCAATGACAATGGCCTACCACATGCACCATGGTTTAGAGACGCGTATAGTTCGTATCTTTAACACGTATGGTCCGCGTATGCGCCTCGATGATGGCCGTGTATTGCCTGCATTCTTAAGCCAGGCGCTGCGTGGCGAACCACTTAGCATTTTCGGTGATGGTTCTCAAACCCGTTCGTTCTGCTATGTAGATGATCTGGTGGAGGGCATTTACCGCCTGCTGCTTAGCGATTATGCCTTGCCGGTAAACGTTGGTAACCCATCAGAGATAACTATAAAAGAGTTTGCAGAGGAGATCTGTAACCTGACCGGAGTAGAACTGAAAGTAGAATATCAGCCATTGCCGCAGGACGATCCGCAGAAACGCCAGCCGGATATTACCCGTGCCAAGGAAATATTAGGCTGGGAGCCAAAGGTTGATCGTGCAGAGGGTTTAAAAAGAACGCTGGAATACTTTAAAGACAAAATTCAGGTTCCTGCCGAAACGGTTTAAAACTCCTGAGTTGTAAAAATTAAAAAGGGGCGTCAAACTATAGTTTGACGCCCCTTTTGTTTTATAGTTCGTTGCGCAGTAAAATATCCCTGAGTCTTTCCCCCGCCTTTCCATCAAATTTATAGAGCCAGTCCTGTTCAAATTTCTTTTTGTTGGGTAACTGCTGCTGATGTAGTTGCTCGATGTTATCCAGGGCTTCCGGCAATTCATCTAAACTATAGACAGGGTGCGCCACGCCTGCATCCACAAAAGATTTTGACACATCTAGTTTTCCTGCCGGATGGTTTTCCAGGGTAATAAGGGTGGTATGTTCAAAAGCTGCAAAAGGCATTAAGTAAGTGGAGTAAAAGCCTATAACTATAGATATGCTACCACTTCGTTCAAGTAGCTGTGCATCGTCGATAATATCTATTCCCTCAGCAATGCCTTGCCATGGTGTAATATCCTGGTCAGGGTGGGGTTTTACGTATAGTTTATAGTTGAGCTGCCGGGCTATAGTTGCCAGTTCTTCAACAAAAGTCTTTTTGTAAGCAGGCGACCACTTTAATAATTGTTTTTCAGCTAACGGTTGATCTATAAAGAGTATGGCGCGTTCTGGTATAGTTGGTCTTACGGTAGCCAGCTCATCAAAATAAGGGATACCGATAAAGTGTACTTTCTGGCTGCCTGTAAGGTGGTCGTGTTGCTGGTGTACCGCGTAAACTTTTGGGCTGAAAGAGATATAACAATCTGGAAGGCGTTTAGGGGATGCTAGTAACTTAAAGGTCTCAATATAATTCTTTCTGCCCCGAACCGAAATATATTCTTTTGCAAAAGCTGCATCCTCTTCTGAAAATTGCCGGATACTATTCTTCAAAAACAGCCTGGATTTGATACGGTTTCCGAAGTTGTATAAGAATGTCCTGAACTTATTATAAGGGCTTTGGTATAGTTGTGGGCTTATAGTTGCATCGCAGGCAATACCATAATCTGCACGCATGCCATGCTCTAAATGATACGTAAATATTCCGGCAGCTTTACAGGCTATATTCAGTACCACTGCATGGTAAGTATCAATGTATAAGAAAAGCACTTTGTGCGGTGCTAACGCTTTAAGCAAGTCCTGCGCACTTCTGTAATCAGACCAATAAATAGCCTGGCCATAGTTCAGATATGCTTTGTTATGCTCTTCATCGGGCGACGAAAAATACAGAAACCAGAATTCGCAGGCATCTCTGCACATATCCAGCATGCTCAGATAATCTGTTCTGCAATAATCGCCGATAAATAGTATTTTTGGCTTGTCCACCTTTATATAAAATTACGAAGAGGTAATTTACCATTAGCAACGTTAACTTGAAAGTTACCATACTACATATTATAGAATCGCTGGTGATTGGTGGAGCCGAAGTGCTTTTAACAGAGTCTCTGAAAGGTGTTTCTGATGATTACAGGCATGTGGTGGTTTACATGCGGCCCCCTGAAACGCTCTTGCCAGAAGTTAAAGCTGCTAAACTATACTGCCTGAACTATACTGGAAAATATAGCTTACTGAGCTGTGCCTGTAAACTGCGGGAAATTATTAAAGCAGAGCAGGTTAAGCTTATTCATGCGCATCATTACTGGCCAATTATAGTTGCCAGATTGGCAAAACCAGCAAATATTCAGTTAATTACTACTATACATGGCCTGCTGAGTAAAGATGCATTCCAGCCAAACCGTTTAAGTTTATACCTGGAGAAACTAACATATAGTAAAAAGCATCACATGGTTTTTGTGTCAGAAACTGTGGCGCAGGACTATAGGAAGTATATAAAAACAGGTTCTAACTGCTCTGTGGTCTATAATTTCGTGAAGGATGAATTTTATCTCCCGGAATATTGCAGCTCGGCAAAGGAAAATTCAGAAGGGTTTCGGTTTGTTACGGTAGGAACTCTGAAATCAGCTAAGAACCATACTTTTTTACTGGAAGCCTTCAAGCTTTTAAAAGGAGAGAATATTTACCTTGATATTATCGGGGATGGGCCATTAATGGATGAGTTGCAAAAAAACATTGATGAGAATAGTTTAGAGAAAGTAAAACTAAAAGGCGAACATCAAAAAGTAAATGAACTGCTGCACCAATACGACGGATTTATACTTGCCTCAGCGCACGAAGGGTTTGGGATTGCGATGGTTGAGGCGATGGCGGTTGGTTTGCCTTGTGTTTTATCAGATATTGATGCGCACAGGGAAGTTACAGCGAACCACGCCCTTTTTTTTGATCTGGACTTACCAGAAGACTGTGCAAAAAAGATACTTGAACTGAAGAATAATGCTGAGCTGAGAAATAAACTAGCCTTGTCCGGAAAGGCCAGAGCGCAAAAGTTTAAAAGGGGAATTTACCTGCAGCAAATAGATGCTTTGTACAAACACTACCTTACCTGATCAACTGTGAATATAGCCTTTCTTTGCCGCTGGAAATTAAGTGATGGACTAACTGTTTCTACAGTAGCGCCGCACCTGGAGGCATTGGCAGGGATGCAAAACATCAGGCAAATCGTATTTCTCACACTTGAAGATACGGCAGGAGCCCTTGGGTTAAAGGAATACGATTCTATACTGAAGCATGATAAAGTAAAGTGGTTGCCATTGCGGTCGTCAAACTATAAACGAAGGTTATTTAACCAGATAGCAGATTACAGGAACGGGTATAAAGCGCTAAGAAAAGTTTTAACCGACGAAAAGATTGACCTGCTGATTGCGCACGGTGCGCCGGCCGGAGCTGTAGCTGATAAGGCGACAAAAGTAGCTGGTACTCCATTTATAGTTTCATTGTTTGAGCCGCATGCTGATTATATGCTGGAATCCGGAGTCTGGAGTAAGTTTGGCCTGAAGTATAACATGCAAAAGCAGTGGGAGAAACAGCAGTTAAAAAATGCTGCGGGACTGATGCCGGTTACTCTGGGCTATAAGCAAAAACTATTAACCCAAGGAGTATACCCTGGTAAAATTGTTGTGATACCTTGTTCTGTAGACTATAGGCGATTCCAGTTTGATGTTCAGAGAAGGCTAGAGCTGCGTAAGCAACTGGGCTGGGAGAAGGCAACTATAGGCATTTATGCCGGCAAATTTGGCGGACTATACTATACCAAGGAAGCTTTTCAGATCTATGAGCAATGCTTTAGGTTAATCCCGGATTTTAGGCTGATCATTTTGTCGCCACAGCCGCAGGAGGGAATTCAACAGCAACTGCGTAACTATAAAATCGACCTGAGTAAAGTATATGTTGATTCGGTGCCACATGAGCTGGTGCCGGCTTATCTTTCAGCTGCCGATTTTACGTTGGCAACTTACAAGCCCGGCCCTTCCAAAAAATACCTATCTCCGGTTAAAATTGGCGAGTACTGGGCAAACGGATTGCCGGTATTGCTGACGGAAGGCATCGGCGACGATAGTGACATCATAAAGAACGAGGGAGGAGGCGCACTTTTTAATTTAACGCAAACCGGTAGCCTGGAGAAAGCCATTCAGCAGATCCAAACTATAGTTAGCGACCCGAATCACCGGCAGAGAATACCACAACTGGCAGCAAACTATAGATCACCGGAGAGAATCAGGGAAGCGTATGAATATTTCTTTAACAAACTCAGCAGTAACGGGCTATGAAAATTTTATTTATAGTTCCTTACCCGGTTGGTAAAGCTGCTTCGCAAAGGTATAGAGTAGAGCAATGGCTACCTGTGCTGCAGGAGCAAACTAAAAACTATAAACTCGCGCCTTTCTGGGATGCAGCGACCTGGGCGATACTTTATAAGAAAGGCTATAGTTTACAGAAGCTGTTCGGATTAGTAAAAGGCATGTTCAGAAGATTACTGCTGTTAACTAAACTGCCGGCTTACGATTATGTTTTTATCCATCGTGAAGCCGCACCCGTTGGGCCGCCGTGGTTTGAGTGGCTGGCAGCAAAGGTCTTTCGCAAAAAACTTATTTTCGATTTTGATGACGCTATCTGGATGCCGAATACAACTGATGGTAACAGCATGGCATCAAACTATAAATGGCATCACAAAACTGCCCAAATCTGTAAATGGAGTTATAAAGTAAGCGCCGGGAATCATTTTTTGCAGCGGTATGCTTTAAACCATAACGCAAATGTTGTTTATCTGCCTACTGTTTTAAACACGACTACAAACTATAGCCACCTTAAAGAGCAGCAAACAGAACGGGTAACTATAGGCTGGATCGGGTCGCATTCTACGTTGCCTTATTTAAAGCTTATAGAACCGGTTTTGCAGCAACTGGAACAAAACTATAGTTTCGATTTTATAGTAGTGGCAGACCGGAAACCGGATTTAAAGATAAAATCGCTGAAGTTTATAGTTTGGTCTGAAGCAACAGAGGTTAAAAGTTTGCTGCAGTTTAACATAGGTGTAATGCCGCTACCCGATACCGGGTGGGCAAAAGGGAAGTGCGCCTTTAAAGCACTGCAATACATGGCGCTGGGCATACCGGCTGTGGTTTCGGAGGTTGGAGCAAACAGGACAGCTGTGCCTGATGGTTTGGCTGGCTATAGTTGTACAACGCAACAGGAATGGTACGAAAAGCTGGAACTCCTGCTGGAGGATACCGGACTGAGAGCTGAATTTGGTCGCGCCGGTAAACTTTGGGTTACACAGGCATACTCCATGGCTGCACGTCAGCAAACCTTTCTGGAGTTATTTACTTAACCTTTTTATTCGCTTTCAGGAAGTTTCGGGCTTCTTTAAATGCCGCTGATTTTTTCTCTGAAGAATTGATAACGATGGTGTAATAGCGTTTTGCCTTCGATTTATCTTTTTGCTGGTCGCTGATGCGGGCCAGGTTCAGGTAGGAGTTAATAAAGTAACCCGAATCACGTTCGTTGCTCATCTCGGCATACATAATGGATTCCTGGTAATACTGTTTTGCTTTTTCGAGGTCGCGGTATTTGTTCTGGTTAACGTAGGCCAGAATGTAAGACGCGTAACGGCCGCTCACAGCTTCGTATCCGGGCATTTTCTGTTCAAGTTTATGCAAAATATCCAACGACACACGCTCTGCCATCGAGAAATGGCCCTGCACAAATAACAATCGGGCATAAAAACGCTGGAAGTAGGCATTGTCCGGGTATTTGGTTGCCAGCGACTGCGCAATTTTCATCGATTCATCCAGGTTGCCTTCTTCGTTTGCGTAGATCTTCATCAGGAAGAACTTTGCTTCTGTTCCTGTATAAAAGCCGCTGTTTGACACATGGCGTAGCTGCTTTAATCCCAATCGCTTATCACCATCCGGGAAGAAAGCCAGCACAGGGCGCAACATTTTATAGTTTTCGTGTATCCAGATAGCGTAATAATTAAAAAGTGCTTCCCCAAAAAGGAATTCCGGGCTCAGTCCATTACCGGCTTTGGCAATCTCCATGTATTCTATAGCGCGCTTGCTATGCACGGTGGCCTTACGCCAGTTGCTACGCTCAGAGTGCAGCCGGGCCGAGAAGCCATTGGCAGCAGCCAGGAAAAAAGCCGCTTCCGTGTTGTTCTCATTCTTATCGTATAGTTCTTCCGCCTTTTGAATGGTGGTATCCATGTAGGCAAAAAACAGGTCGTCGTATTTTTTCGTCTGGATGTTGGTAGGTACAATTTTCCACCACTGGCTCAGGCCCATCAGAAAGTATGGCAGCGGGTGCTCCGGGTAACGGCGGCGCAACGACTTAAACTGCTTCTCGGCACGCTCATACTTAAAGTTGTACATGTTATCAACAGCACCTTCCAGTTCATACTGTACTTCTTTGTTTAGCAGCAGCATGCCTTTTACCTTCACCGCAGCAGGAATTACATCTACTGTACCAATATTGATCTGGCGCATGGCAGTAGTATCGCCTGTAGTTTCCTGGGTTTGTGCCGTAGCCATTACAGGTAAAAGTAAACCAAAGGCGATGTATAAAAACTTCTTCATGTGAAATTGTAAAATTCTATTTTTTGTGCGCCACTTGCTACCGTATCAGGATAGGAAATGAAAGTACAACTTTTATATTAATTTTGAGTTCAAACCCAAAACTACAAACATGCAGCTCCTGAAACAACTATGCCAGATACATGCTCCGTCAGGCAACGAAAAAAAGATGACTGACTTTCTGCTAAACTATATCGAAACACATAAAGTTCAGTGGAAGGTGCAACCCGTTATAGTAAATAACGAAGATTTTCAGGATTGTATTTTACTCGTTTTCGGGAAGCCGCGCGCCACTGTTTTTGCCCACATGGATTCTATCGGGTATACCGTGCGCTACGGCCATGAGCTGGTGCCAATCGGTGGCCCTGCCTCTAAAACCGGTTACACGTTAACAGGCTCTGATAGCCAGGGCGATATTACCTGCACGCTGAAATACGACGAAGAAGAAGGCGAACTGAGCTACGAGTACCATCGCGAAATCGAGCGCGGCACCGAGCTGGTTTTTAAGTCGGATTTCAGGGAAACGGATGAAACGGTGCAAAGCTGCTATATGGATAACCGCCTGGGTGTTTGGGCTGCACTAAAAGTTGCTGAGACGTTAGAAAATGGTATTATAGCGTTTAGCTGCTGGGAAGAACATGGCGGTGGTTCGGTTGCTTACCTGGCCAAATACATTTACGAACATTACCAAGTACGCCAGGCCCTGATTGCCGATATTACCTGGGTTACAGAAGGTGTACAGCCGGGCAAAGGCGTTGTTATCTCGATGCGTGACAGCCTGATTCCCCGGCGCTCGTATGTGCAGAAGATCATTAACATTGCCAGAGAATCGGGAGTGCCCTACCAGTTGGAGGTGGAAGGGGCTGGTGGCAGCGATGCCAAAGAACTGCAGAAAGCCGCTTATCCCTGGGACTGGTGCTTTGTAGGTGCCCCCGAAGATAACGTGCACACACCTGATGAAATCGTAAACAAGAATGACATCTATAGTATGGTTAAGCTGTACAAGGCACTGCTGGAGAAACTATAATCAGTTAGAGAGTTTAGGAGTTAGAGAGTTTATGAAAGGGAAGTACGAACTATAGATTGAGGTGTTAAAATCACTGCCATTCTGAAAGAAAACTGGGAAGGGAAGCGTAAGCTTTTACTGCTTACAAACATGTTCCGATCAGGATTACATAATAGTGTGGGTTGGTTCTGATTTTGAACTATAAACTACAAAAGCGCGGTCCGGAACTGCGCTTTTTTGCTTTTAAACTATAGTTGGGCCTGTTCATGCAAACTATAGCTCCAACCGCTTCAGCCTAAGAAGTATAGCTGCACTTCATTCTAAACCGCTTTCAGGTAAAAATATTTGGAATATTCAAGCCAAACTCATTTCTTTAATAGCTATATTCAAATATTCTTTAACCTTAACACTCTTAACTCTTTTAAATGGAAAATATTCTTTACGCGATTCCTGCTCTTGGTCTGGCGGCCTTACTGTATACTTTTATACGGTCGGCGTGGGTAACGAAGCAGCCCGCAGGTAATGAGCGCATGACAGAAATTGCGCGCCACATTTCAGATGGTGCGATGGCTTTCTTAAAAGCAGAGTATAAAGTGCTCTTTTATTTTGTCATAATTGCTTCCTTGTTTTTAGGTTATCTGGGCTATTCCGGTGGTGAGCGATCGCACTGGTCTATTGTAATAGCCTTTATTATTGGTGCTGTTTTTTCGGCTACGGCTGGTTTTATAGGCATGCGCATTGCTACTAAAGCAAACGTGCGTACTGCCGAAGCAGCTCGTACCAGCCTTTCCCGCGCCCTGGACGTGTCGTTTGCAGGTGGTTCGGTAATGGGTATGGGCGTGGCTGGTCTGGCTGTTCTTGGCTTAGGCTCTCTGTTTATAGTTTTATATTACTATTTCGTACAGAGTACTGGTGCTGATGTAAATGGCATACAGATGGAGCGTGCCCTGGAGGTACTGACAGGTTTCTCGCTGGGTGCTGAAAGTATTGCCCTGTTTGCCCGTGTGGGTGGTGGTATTTATACCAAAGCTGCCGACGTGGGTGCTGACCTTGTAGGTAAAGTAGAAGCCGGTATTCCGGAAGATGATCCGCGTAACCCTGCAACTATAGCCGATAACGTAGGCGATAACGTGGGTGACGTAGCCGGTATGGGTGCTGACTTGTTCGGTTCTTATGTGGCAACTATACTGGCCACCATGGTGCTTGGCCGCGAGGTTATTGCGCAGGATAATTTCGGTGGCTTATCGCCGGTTATCCTTCCAATGTTGATCGCTGGTCTGGGTATTGTTTTCTCGCTGATCGGCATGCTGTTCATCCGTGTAAAAGAAGGTGGCGATGTGCAGGCTGCCCTTAACCGTGGCAACTGGATCTCTGTATTCCTGACAGCGGTAGGTGCCTACTTTGTAATTCACTGGATGCTACCGGAGCAGATGAACCTGCGTAATTTTGATTTCTCCGCAAACGATGTGTTCCTGGCAGTTATAGTTGGTCTGGTAGTAGGTACTTTAATGAGTATTATCACGGAGTACTACACCGCAATGGGTAAAGGTCCTGTTAATTCTATCGTACAGCAATCTTCTACGGGCCATGCTACCAATATTATCGCTGGACTGGCAGTAGGTATGCACTCCACGGTTCTGCCAATTATAGTTCTGGCTGCAGGTATTGTGTTCTCGTATGCAGCAGCTGGTTTATACGGTGTGGCGATTGCTGCCGCAGGCATGATGGCAACTACAGCTATGCAGCTGGCTATCGATGCCTTTGGTCCGATTGCCGATAATGCCGGTGGTATTGCTGAAATGAGCGAGCTGCCGAAAGAAGTACGTGGCAGAACCGATATCCTGGATGCAGTTGGTAACACAACGGCAGCAACCGGTAAAGGCTTTGCGATCGCTTCTGCTGCGTTAACTTCACTTGCTCTTTTTGCAGCTTTCGTTGGTATTGCAGGCATCGACTCTATTGACCTTTACAAAGCGCCGGTTTTAGCTGGTCTGTTTATTGGTGCCATGATTCCGTTTATCTTCTCCGCATTGGCTATAGCGGCAGTAGGTAGAGCAGCGATGGCAATGGTGCACGAAGTACGCCGTCAGTTCCGCGAAATTCCGGGCATTATGGAAGGTACCGGCAAGCCGGAATACGAAAAATGCGTGGCGATCTCTACAAAAGCGGCTATCCGTGAAATGATGTTGCCGGGCGCTATTGCCCTTATCGTTCCGCTTATAGTTGGTTTCGGTCTGAAAGGTGTGTTTGAAGAAACGCCATCTGCTGAAATTCTGGGTGGTTTGCTGGCTGGTGTTACCGTTTCTGGTGTACTGATGGCCATGTTCCAGTCTAACGCCGGTGGCGCCTGGGATAACGCGAAGAAGTCATTCGAGAAAGGTGTAATGATAAACGGCGTGATGGAGTACAAAGGGTCTGAGCCACACAAAGCATCTGTAACCGGCGATACCGTAGGTGATCCGTTTAAAGATACTTCTGGTCCGTCCATGAATATCCTGATCAAGCTGATGTCAATTGTGTCGTTGGTAATTGCGCCGCACATTGCTACAGAAAGAACACCTGCCATTCCGGAAGAGCCAAAACTGACACCTGAAGAAGTGAAGGTTACGCCGGCAACAGAAAAAACTATAAACGCTGAAAATACAGTAACGATAGCTGGTATTGCTGCAAAGTAACCTCAACTATAGTTATCAGTATAAAGAAGCCCGGCGCAAAGGCCGGGCTTCTTTTTTTATCATATTCTAAAATGCTACCTTTGTACAACTCACCAAAAAGCAAACTATGAGCCCCCGTACGATCACGCTGCACGATTGCGACTTTAGCACTTACCTGTACGAAGAAGAAATAATAGCCCGGATCACGATGCTGGCCGAACAGATCAGCAAAGAATATGAAGGCAAAAACCCACTATTCCTGGCTGTACTTAATGGCTCCTTTATGTTTGCGTCTGACTTATTAAAGCGGATAACTATACCTTGTGAGATTTCCTTTATCCGTTTGTCCTCTTATCAGGATATGGAAAGTACCGGAAGAGTAAGGGAAGTACTTGGCCTGACAGATAATGTGGAAGGCCGGCATATAGTGGTGCTGGAAGATATAGTAGATACCGGGCATACGGTACATAACCTGATCAACCAGTTGCAAGCCAGATTTCCGGCATCAGTAGAGATAGCCTCACTGTTACTAAAACCGGATTGCCTGCAGCACAAGTTAGATGTAAAGTATGTGGCCAAAGCTATACCTAACGACTTTGTGGTAGGTTACGGACTTGACTATAACGGCCTTGGCCGCAACCTGCGCGATATCTATAAGATCGTGTCTTAATTTATTTAAAGTAACCGGCTTACACTTGCCAGAGGCTTGAGGTTGGCAGGTCAAAAAATTTAACATTTCAGGAATTTTATACCTATTTTTGCTTTTTATTATAACCTAAGATATGCTCAACATCGTTTTGTTCGGTCCTCCAGGTGCTGGAAAAGGCACGCAAAGTCAGAAGCTGATCGATAAATATAACCTGATTCATCTGTCAACCGGCGATCTGCTGCGCTCTGAAATTGCAGCGGGTACTGAACTGGGTCTGAAAGCCAAATCTTTGATGGATAATGGCCTGCTGGTTCCGGATGAAGTGGTAATCGGGATGATTTCTAATAAAGTGCAGGAAAACAGAAACGCCGGCGGCTTTATTTTCGATGGCTTCCCGCGTACAGTGCCACAGGCACAGGGGCTGGATAAACTGCTGTTAGAGCATGGTACCCAAATTTCGTGCATGATTGCCCTGAAAGTAGACGATGAAGAGCTGACCAAACGTTTGCTGCTTCGTGGTAAAACCTCAGGCCGCCCAGACGACCAGAACGAAGAACTGATTCGGAAGCGTGTGGATGAGTATAATACTAAAACTACTCCTGTTGCTGATTATTATTCAGGACAAGGCAAGTATTTTGCAGTAGATGGCATTGGCGAGATCGATGAGATCTTTGCAGCGATCTGCAACCAGATAGATTCTTTGAAAGCGAAGAAAGAAGAGAAGTAAGCATTTACCGGACTATAGTCCACATTACTACCATATTGGCATCATCAAATTTTATTGATTACGTTAAGATCTGCTCACGCTCCGGACACGGTGGTGGCGGCTCTGCACACCTGCACCGCGATAAGAAAACGGCAAAAGGTGGACCTGATGGTGGCGACGGCGGTCGTGGCGGTCATGTTATACTAAAAGGCAACTCGCAACTATGGACGTTGCTGCACCTGCAATACCGCAAACACATTATAGCTGAGAACGGCCATAATGGCGGACCAAGCCACTCGAGCGGTGCGCAAGGCGAAGATCAGGTGCTGGAGGTTCCACTTGGAACAGTAGCCAGGAATGCCGAAACCGGCGAAATGATGTGTGAAATAACCGAAGACGGTCAGGAGATCATTCTTACTCCCGGTGGCCGCGGTGGGTTGGGTAACGCACACTTTAAATCGCCAACCAACCAGACGCCACGCTACGCCCAACCCGGCGAAGAAGGCCGCGAGGAGTGGGTGATCCTGGAGTTGAAACTGTTGGCCGATGTAGGTCTTGTTGGTTTCCCGAATGCAGGTAAGTCTACGTTGCTGTCTGTGGTATCAGCGGCCAAGCCTAAAATTGCCAACTATGCGTTTACAACCCTGGTTCCAAACTTAGGCGTAGTTGCTTACCGCGATTACCGTTCGTTTGTAATGGCCGATATTCCCGGAATTATAGAAGGAGCTTCGGAAGGTAAAGGACTCGGTTTAAGGTTCCTGCGCCACATCGAGCGTAACTCTATGTTGCTGTTCATGATTTCCTGCGAGAGCCCTGATATTGCCGAAGAGTACAGAATATTACTGAACGAACTGGAGACCTTTAACCCGGAATTGCTCGATAAAAAACGCTTGCTTGCCATCACTAAATCCGATATGCTGGACGAAGAGCTGGAAAACGAGATGCGAAGTACGTTGCCAAAAGAACTCGAGACAGTATTTATCTCAAGTATAACCGGTAAGAATATTTCTCAGTTAAAAGATATGATCTGGAATGCTCTAAACAGCTAGGCCAGTAATTTATAGTTTTATGTAAATCGGTAGTAGCTAACAGGCTGTCTACCGATTTTTTTTGAACGCCTATGGCGCAAATTGTTAAATGGCTGTATGGTTTAATTGTTAAGATTCGCAAAAGGCAGTAATCAACAATTTAGCAATTAAACAATTTAACAATCAAGCAGTGCCATTCTGGCACATGCGCCGGTTTGGCAAGACAATTGAAAAGACAAAGAAGACCTATTCATCTAACTTTTTTAAGGCATTATGTCAGATAAAGATATTAAAAAAGAACAGGAGCACGAAGAATTGCAGGAGAACACTGCCAGTGCTGAAACGGAAGGAAACCTGAACCAGGTAGACGAAACCGAAGAAACTGCTACTAAAGACCAGCAGGATGGCGCCGCTGCAGAGTTGGCAGAAATGAAAGATAAATACATTCGTTTGATGGCTGAGTTTGAGAACTTCAGACGCAGAACTGCCAAAGAGCGCCAGGATATCTTAAAAACTGCAAACCAGGACCTGATGGGCGAACTATTGCCTGTACTGGATGACATGGAACGTGCACGACAGGCGATGGAAGAAACCAAAGATGTGGATGCATTGTTGCAAGGCCTGGAGCTTGTTTTTCATAAACTGAGACAAGTAACGCAGCAAAAAGGACTGAAAGTAATGGATATTCCGGCTGGTGCTGATTTTGATGCTGACATGCACGAAGCAGTAACCCAGATTCCGGCGCCATCAGAAGAGCTGAAAGGCAAAATTGTAGACGTGATTGAGAAAGGCTATACGCTGAATGACAAGGTGATCCGTTTTGCAAAGGTTATAATAGGAGCGTAAGCAAATGGCTAAGAGAGATTATTACGAGGTGCTGGAGGTAAGCAGGGGAGCTTCGCAGGAAGAGATCAAAAAAGCTTACCGTAAGTTAGCCATCAAATATCACCCGGATAAAAACCCGGACGACCACACGGCAGAAGATAAGTTTAAGGAAGCTGCTGAGGCGTACGAAGTACTAAGCGACCAGCAGAAACGTCAGCGCTACGATCAGTTCGGTCACCAGGGTATGAACGGCGGCGGTGGCGGCATGAACATGGACGATATCTTCTCTCAGTTCGGGGATATTTTCGGTGGTGGCAGCCCGTTTGAAAGTTTCTTTGGCGGCGGACGCCAGGGAGGCGGTGGCCGCAGACAACGTAAAGGCAGCAACCTGCGCATTAAACTCAAGCTTAACCTCGAGGAGATTGCTAACGGTGTTGAGAAAAAGATAAAAGTTAAGCGCTACGTAGCGTGCAGTACCTGCGGTGGTAACGGTGCTAAAAACGGAACCGAAATGCAAACCTGCGGTAGCTGCCAGGGTTCTGGTCAGGTACGCAAAGTGGTTAACACTATGCTGGGCCAGATGGTTAGTACGGCCACGTGCCCGACCTGTAACGGCGAAGGTCGCATAGTTACCAAGAGCTGCGATGCCTGCCACGGTAGCGGAAGAGAACTTCAGGAAGAGGTAATAACTATAAATGTACCGGCCGGTGTAATGGATGGCATGCAGCTGTCTATGAGCGGAAAAGGTAACGTGCCTGAGCGTGGCGGTGTACCGGGAGATCTGTTGATTCAGATCGAAGAAGAGGCTCATCCAACCCTGAAACGTGATGGGAACAACGTTATCTTCGACCAGTACATCAGCTTTATGGATGCTGCCTTAGGTGCTGATATTGAAGTGCCAACTATAGGCGGTAAAGTAAAGATCAACATTAAGCCGGGTACGCAAAGCGGCGAGATCTTCAGGCTGCGTGGCAAAGGTATAAAAGACATTAACGGATATGGCAAAGGCGATCAGCTGATCCATATCAACGTCTGGACGCCGAAGCACCTGAGCTCAGAAGAGCGTGCCACACTGGAGCGCCTGCGCGATTCCGATAACTTTGCACCGCATCCGGGCAAAAACGATAAAGGCTTCTTCGAGAAAGTAAAAGACTACTTTCAGTAAGCAACTATAAACTATAAAAGAGCCGGTTCTTGATTTAAGGGCCGGCTCTTTTGCTTTTATATCCTTAACTATAATTTCTTTGTCAGGCTATAGTTATAGTTTGTCGAAAAGTATAGTATAAAGCGGATATAAAGTTGTCGTTCTGGTGCTTTAAAGCTATTTTTGATTACATCAAATGGTTTTTAAGCTTTGAGTATTCTAAAGATTGATGGCGTTACTAAACGCTATGCTAACCACACTGCCCTCGATAATGTGAGCTTTGACATACCGGAAGGTTGCATTTTTGGTTTGCTGGGTCCTAACGGAGCCGGTAAAACTTCTCTTATCCGTATAATTACCCAGATAACCGGTGCCGACGAAGGTGAGATTTACTTCAAGGGCGAGCGCCTGAAGCCCAACCATATAAAGGATATGGGTTACCTGCCGGAAGAGCGCGGACTTTACAAAAAAATGAAAGTAGGAGAGCAGCTGCTATATCTGGCGCAGCTCAAAGGCCTTTCTAAAGCCGAAGCTTCGGCCCGTATAAAAACATGGGTTGATCGTTTTGAGATTCGTGAGTGGTTAGGGAAGAACATTGAAGACCTTTCGAAGGGGATGCAGCAAAAGGTACAATTTATTGCCACCGTGCTGCACGAACCAACACTGATCATCCTGGATGAACCATTCTCAGGTTTTGATCCGATAAATGCCAACCTGATAAAAGACGAAATACTGCGCCTGCGCGACAACGGAGCAACGATCATCTTTTCTACACACCGTATGGAATCAGTAGAAGAGCTTTGCGATAACATTGCCCTGATAGACAAGTCGCAGAAAGTGTTGGATGGCCCCGTTCGCGAAATTAAAGATGCCTACAAAACCGATACGTTCCAGATAATTGGGAATGGTCGCCTACTAATTACATCGCCTGATTTTAAGGTGCTGGAGCAGCACGAGAACCATGGGGTGTTCCGGGCAAATATAAAACTGGAAAACGGTGTGAAGCCAAATGACCTGCTGCGCTACCTGATTGAGCGTGTAGAGATCCATTCTTTTGTAGAGCTGGTGCCAAGTATAAACGATATTTTCATCCGTAAAGTAACCGAAACAAAATATGCATAAGATCTGGTTAATTATACAGCGCGAATACCTGACACGAGTTCGTAAGAAGAGCTTTATCATCATGACGTTGCTGACACCACTGTTGCTGGCTACTTTCATGATTCTGCCCGGGCTACTTATAACCATGTCTGGCGATGAGGAGACTGTAATGGTGCTGGATGAAAGCGGCCTGTTTGAAAATAAGCTGGAGAATAAGAAAGACCTGAAGTTTGTGCACCTGGCAGGAAGCCTGGAGCAGGCGAAAGCAGTATACCAGGAAACAGACAATACAGCCCTGCTTTATATCCCCAAAATCACAATTGATGATCCGAAAGGGATAACGATCTACGGCAAAAAGAACACCAGTATACAAACCCAGATGCGCCTCGAAAACGCACTGGAAAAGGAGATCGAGAATCAGCGGTTCGTGGCTTCGGGGTTAGATCGCGCAACGTTAGATAAGATAGAGGCCGATGTAAAGCTTAATACTATAAACCTGAGCGACGAAGGCGAGAAAGATAATAATGCAATTATTACTTCGGCAGCAGGTGTTGTGGCTGCGGTTATCATTTACTTCTTTATTTTCCTGTATGGTGTGCAGATCATGCGTGGCGTTATTGAAGAGAAAACGAGCCGAATTGTCGAGGTTATCATTTCTTCGGTTAAGCCTTTCCAGCTGATGATGGGTAAGATCATAGGAATTGCTGCAGTTGGTTTAACGCAGTTCCTGCTCTGGATAATTCTTTCTTTTGTAGCTGTAACAGCTGTTTCGGCAGCGTTTGGCATAGATGCGGCTCCATCGCCGATGGAACAGTACCAGGCTGGTAAAGTGGCTGCTGAAGGCGAAAGTGTAGCCAACCTGGATGAAGAAACTTCGGAAGAGGCGGCTGCCAACAGCGATGAGTTTGCCAATACCATTCAGGATGTGACCCAGAGCTTTACCAACCTGCCGCTGCTGCTTATTTTTGGCTGCTTCCTGTTTTATTTCCTGGGAGGTTATTTGCTGTACGGTTCGCTATTTGGGGCCATTGGTGCCGCTGTTGATAACGAGACAGATACCCAGCAATTTATGATGCCGATTACCATTCCGTTGGTTATTTCCTTTATCATGTCTTACTCCGTGGTGCTGAAAAACCCGGATGGGGCAGTGGCCTTCTGGATGTCGATCATTCCGTTTACTTCGCCTATAGTAATGATGGTGCGCGTGCCGTTCGGCGTGCCTGCCTGGGAACTGTTGCTATCTATGGGACTGCTTATTTTAGGCTTTATATTTACAACGTGGCTTGCCTCACGTATCTACCGCGTAGGTATATTAATGTATGGTAAAAAGATCAACTATAAGGAGCTGTCTAAGTGGCTGTTTTATAGAGTATAAACTATAGTTTATAGTGTTAGAGCCGGTGCTGCAAAGTACCGGCTCTTTTTGTATATTGAATAAGTAATCCGGTAGTCTAAAATTCATTCGCTCAAAGCTTACCTATAGATATGAAAAAAACAGCCAGCCTATTCTGTTTATGTATACTGCTAACTATAACTGCTATGGCCCAGGATAAACCTGCCTACAAACTTTTCACGAAAGCCGGCAAAGATGTGAAGTATGGCAAAATGCTGGATGAGCTGCAGAAAGCAGATATAGTTCTGTTTGGAGAGCAGCACAACGACCCGATCGCACACTGGCTGCAACTGGAAGTAGCCAAAGACCTGTATAAAACCCATCAGGAAAGATTTGCCATAGGGGCAGAAATGTTTGAGACCGATGTGCAACTGGTTTTAGACGAATATTTGAACGGACAGGTAGCAGAAAACAATTTCGAACAGGAGTCGCGCCCATGGACGAACTATAAAACAGATTATAAACCTATAGTTCGGTTTGCCAAAGAGTCAGGTATTCCGTTTGTTGCTACCAACGTGCCACGCCGCTACGCCGCTATAGTTGCATCAGGTGGCTTAAAAGCCCTTGATGCCCTGACTCCGGAAGCAAAAGCATTTATTGCACCTTTGACTATAGTTGTGGATATGGAATTGCCAGGTTATAAAAATATGCTGAGCATGTTTGGCAGCAGCACGCACGGTAACACCAAAGCCGAAAGCATTGTGCAGGCGCAGGCCCTGAAAGATGCTACCATGGCGTATGTAATTCTCAACCAGATAGCCAAAGGCAACAAGGTATTGCACTTAAATGGCTCTTACCATTCTGATAACTATGAGGGCATCGGCTGGTACCTGAAACAAAAGCAGCCAAACCTGAAAGTAGCAACTATAACCACTGTAACCCAGGAGGATGTAGAAAAGCTGACTGACGAAAATAAGAACAAAGCAGACTTCATACTTGTAGTGCCCGCTACCATGACTAAAACCTACTAGGCAGCAAACTGTAAAATGCAAAAGCCCGGCGTTCAGGCCGGGCTTTTACTATGTTCAGAGAAAAAAGGTAACTTCTTACGCTGAGAAAGAGCTTCCACAACCGCAGGTACTCTTCGCCTGAGGGTTGTTAAACACAAAACCACGTGCGTTCAGGCCATCCTGGAAATCAACTTCCATGCCCATTACATACATGCCGTGCTTTTTATCCATTACCAGCGTTACACCATCCAGTTGGTATACTTCATCCGATTCTTTCGGCTTATCAAAACCAAGCAGGTACGACATACCTGAGCAACCACCGCCCTGCACACCAATGCGCAGTCCGTATTCTGCCGGTACATTTTTCTCTGCCAGAATATTTTTAACTTCTGCTAAAGCTCTATCTGTTATAGTTATAGGGGCTGTTCTTACTTCTGTTGCCATAGTTGTTTTGTTTCTAATAGATAGCAAAGTTACGCATTTCTAAGTACAAATACGTACCACTATACTTCGTTACTCTATAAACAGCCTGGTCGGCAAAATGATTTCAACTATACTAAATTAATTTTTTACGATATTTAGCATTCTAAACCTGATAATATGGAGCTGATCATAGATATTCTGAAAATTACGATTCCGGGGCTTATAGTGGCCATAGCCATGTACAAATTAGTGCAGAGCCAAAATGAACGGGACTACAAACTACGCCTGCTGCAACTAAAGCAAGAGAACGGAGAAGTAGTAGTGCCTATCCGCCTGCAGGCTTACGAACGTATTGTGTTGCTGTTAGAGCGTATTACGCCAAGTAATTTACTGCTTCGCGTAAGTGGTTCCGGCCACACCGGCTCAGATTATCACCGAATGTTATTGAGCGAGATTCGCAATGAGTTCAGTCATAACATGTCGCAGCAGATCTATATGAGTGAGCAGGCCTGGCAGCAGGTAAAACATGCCCGCGAAGAAGTGGTGAACCTGATTAATAGAACATACCAGGAAATGCCGGATAAGTCGAAAGGCACTGACCTTGCGAAGCGTATTTTAGAGTCTATCCTCGCCACAGAAACAGACCCGACTGCCCGCGCTATTACGTTTGTAAAGCAGGAGATTGCACAAGTGTTTTAAAGTAAAAGCTACTATGGTGATTTCGAGCAGCGTAAATCCGGGTTCTATAGTTTCTCTTTTGTCATTTCGACGTTAGGAGAAATCTGGGTTTTATAGTTGGTTATAGTTGCAACTGGTAACAAGCCTTTTCTTTCATAGCCTTCTTCAACCCTGGGAGCTTTACTCACCTATCGTTCTATAGTTGGCTTTGGTGCCCTCACGGCCGGGAGGCCCCGTCTTCGGGCATCGCGCTTCTGCTTTCTTGCTACCCTCGTGCCTCGTGTTGCCTGACGGCACCGCAACAAAGCAAAGGCGCTCAACCCAAAGACTGTGATCTTTCGATAGCAACCAGTATCTATAATTTGAACCGGTAAGCTTCGACATTTATCGTGGTCATATTTCCGTAGGGACAGGTCGCGACCTGTCCGATCCTGGTCTGTAACTATATAGAGCTAATTCAGATTTCTCCTTTCGTCGAAATGACAGTTGGAAAAGCCGTAGCAGGAAAGTCCCCTTCGAAGGGGGCAGGGGGATGACAAACGGAAACTATAGAACTACAGCCACCAACTATAGCAACAGCCGAAATTCCCCTCTTGGGAGGGGCAGGGGTGGGTTAAAACAGCAACAACAAAACGATTACCTCAACTATAGCAACAGCTGGGAAGAGGTAAAACCCCAACTATAGCTGTTGAAGTGAAAGCTCCCCGTCTTAAACAAGGAGGGGATAAAGGGGGTATTGGACCAACGGCACCTATAGCACAACAACTACCGAGAAAACAAAACCCCCGGCACAGATCTAACACCTGCACCGGGGATTTTATAATATCAAGCTATAGTTTAACCGTTTATTTCGGCGAGCTGGTCTGCAATAATTTTCTGGTAGAAAGCTTCGTAAAGTGGTACGACCCTATCCACATCAAATTCATGCGCTCGCGCTAAGGCATTTGCTTTAAAGGTGGGCAGGCGTTCATCGTCCAGCACATAAAGTGCGTTTTTAACCATACTCTCTACATCACCTACAGAGCTTACAAAGCCGGTTACACCGTTAATGTTGAGCTCCGGAATACCACCGGCATCTGACGAAATTACCGGTACTTCGCAGGCCATGGCCTCGAGAGCCGCCAGACCGAAACTTTCCTTTTCAGATGGCATCAGGAATAAGTCAGCAATGGACAGAACTTCTTCCACAGCTTCCAGTTTACCTAAAAACCGGACATCGTGGTATATGCCCAGGTCCCGGCAGAGCTTTTCCATTTTAGGGCGTTCCGGCCCGTCGCCCACAAGCAGTAACTTGCTCGGTATGTGTTCGTGCACCTTATTGAAGATATGGATAACGTCTTCCACGCGCTTTACGGACCGGAAGTTCGAAGTATGCACTAGCAGCTTTTCTTCGTTCGGGCTGATGGCTGTTCGGAAATGTTCTTTTTTCTGCCGACGGAATTTTTCCAGGTTTATGAAGTTGGGAATAACCTCAATGTCGCGCTCGATCGGGAAAAACTCATACGTTTCGGTGCGCAGGCTTTCAGATACTGCTGTTACGCCATCAGACTGGTTAATGCTGAATGTAACTACCGGTTCAAAAGAAGCATCCTTACCAACCAGTGTAATGTCTGTGCCATGCAGCGTGGTGATAACCGGAATAGTGATGCCTTTTGTTTTAAGAATCTGCTTGGCCATAAAAGCTGCAGAGGCATGCGGGATGGCATAATGTACGTGCAACAGGTCCAGCTTTTCGAACTGAACAATATCAACCATTTTACTGGACAGGGCCAGCTCGTAAGGCGGGTATTGAAACAGGGGATACGATGGAATATATACTTCGTGGTAGAAAAGGTTCTCGTTAAAGAAATCGAGGCGTGCAGGCTGGCTATAGGTAATAAAATGAATCTGGTGCCCCTTAAGGGCCAAAGCTTTTCCAAGTTCTGTAGCCACTACGCCACTACCGCCAAAGGTAGGATAACATACAATGCCGATCTTCATAGTTGTTCTGAATATGCTGTAAACAACAAGTGCAGCTAACTTTTGTTGCTGCACCTGCCAAATTACGGATAAATATTTATGTTTTTGGTACGATTGATTTATAGATCACATCATGTATCCTGGTTCTGATATTATACTTTACCAGCTTGGTGTTTCCGGCATCCGGGAAAACCCTGTTAGACAGAAAGATGTAGATCAGGTTATTGTCCGGATCAACCCAGGCAGCCGTGCCGGTAAAGCCCGTATGTCCGAAAGTATTCGGCGATGCCAGGTTAGAAGTAGGTCCGTTACCATCGGGTGCCGGTTTATCCCAGCCCAGGCCACGACGACTGGTCTTGTATTGTTTTTTTGCAAACTCAGTAACTACATGTGTAGTAAAGAATTTATGTCCGCCGTATTCGCCATTCTGTAAGTTCATCTGCATTAGTTTGGCCAGGTCGTTGGCGTTAGAGAACAAACCGGCATGGCCGCCCACGCCTCCCAGCATAGCCGCTCCCTGGTCATGCACCGTGCCCCAAACCAACGATTTACGGAAATAATTATCATCTTCAGTAGGGGCAATAGCCTCACGCGGGAGCTTTAGCAACGGGTTGTAAGTTAGCGTACTCATGCCCAGCGGCGCATAAATATTCTGCTCCAGAAATTCGTCTATCGGCTGGTTAAGCATGTGCTCGGCCATCCGTTTCATAATATAAAAGCCCAGATCGCTGTACTTATACTCGTAGCTTTTCGCGTCTTTTTTCTTGGCCAGTAACTTCGAGTTCACGGTCCAGGTCCAGAGCGAATCTTCCATTGACTTGATGGAATAGATGCCCGGCGCTACTTCGTTCGGAAACACATCTGTCTGCGTGCTGGCATAATATACCTGGGCTAAAGTGCGGTTATCCATCGTTTTCTGCCAGTGTGGCAATGTTGCCTGCAAACCGGCCTGGTGTGTCAGGATATCGCGTAGTATCAACCCTTCTTTATTGGTGCCTCTCAGTTCGGGCAAATACGTGGATATTTTACCATCCAGGTTGATTTTACCCTGGTCTTTCAGGAACATAACTGCCTGCAGAGTAGCCGCAACTTTGGTGATAGAAGCGATATCATACACGGTATTGTTTGTTACGGGCTTTAGTTTTTCGTAGGTATAGTGTCCGTATGATTTATTGAAAACTACAGTTCCATCTTTTACAACCATTACCTGCGCGCCTGGTGTGGCAGCGTAAGCAATTGCTTCCAGGGCAATGTTGTCGATCTGGGCCAGTACTTTGGAGTCCATGCCTACGCTCTCCGGAACACCATATTTCAGGCGGCCCAAAGATGGCGTTTCGATACCTGTACCTGATTTATACTTGGCAGATGGTGTAACAGGAAGTTTACCTTTAGCTGCGCGTGCACCAAACAGCACCTGTGCCATCAGCGATTGTGATACAGGGTTGTCTTCGTAGCCAACAGTAAGCCAGTTTATATTATCAAAGTATTTTAAACTATAGGCATTACCCATCACCGTCACGATCACCTTTTTATCTGTGCGGTCCTGCAGGTACTGGATAAAAGCACGTGTTCCCAAGCCAATACCGAAATCTCTGGCAGGCGTGCTGTTCATGTTATGGATACTTACCAGTACCACATCATGGCCTTCCAGTTCCGGAATAATATTGGTAAAAGCAGAATCCGGGGCAAAACGGTCGGAGATAGAGAATTTTGCCAGCGGCGCATAGTTGCCCAATATCTCCTGGAACTTGTTATCCGGCGCCACACCTACGGCCACAGAGGCAATGCTCAATGTATCGAGGTTACGGAAAGGTATAAGGTTGTTCTTGTTTGCTACTACCGTTACGGCCTGTTCGTATAGTTGCTCCTGTACTACATTTGCCAGCGGACGATTCATTTCCTGCTTCAGGTTAGCAAGCTGTACGGGCTTATAGTTGTTAAGTCCAACCCAATATTTTGCGTGTAATATTTTACGTACCCGCTGGTATAGTTCAGTAGTATCTATCTGTCCTGCTGCAATAGCGCTTTTAATCTTAGTTATAGCTGTAGGCACATCTTCCGGGAAAAGGAGTACATCGTTACCTGCCATCAGGGCTTTCAGTTCTACTTCGCCAGGCTTATAGAAGCTGGCAACGCCTTTCATGTTCAGGGCATCTGTAAAAACCAACCCTTTATACTTCATTTTCTCTTTCAGCAGGCCTGTTACAAGTGGCTTTGATAGGGTAGTAGCCAGGTTTTTGGTGCTGTCGATTTTAGGGATGTAAAGGTGCGCTACCATCACGCCCATTACCCCGGCCTCAAATGATTTCTTAAAAGGATATAGTTCTACCTCGGTCAGGCGCTTCATATCGTGTTTGATAACCGGCAGAGCAAGGTGTGAATCGGTATCTGTATCGCCGTGTCCCGGGAAGTGCTTGGCAACAGCCATTACGCCATGGTCCTGCAAGCCTTTAATGTAGGCAATGCCACGTTTTGTAACTTCTTCCTTAGATTCGCCGAACGAACGGTTGCCAATAACAGGGTTAGCCGGGTTCACGTTTATATCCATTACCGGCGAAAAGCTTACGTTCACACCCAGACGCTTCATTTTCAGGGCAATTTCACGGCCCATCATGTACACGTATTTCTCGTCGTTCATGGCGCCCAGGGTCATCTGGCGGGCAAAATGGGTAGAGCTGTCAAGGCGCATGCTTAAGCCCCACTCGGCATCCATGGCGATCAGCATCGGGACTTTGGCTTCGCCCTGGAAGCGGTTGTTCAGCCGCGCCTGGCGTTCAGGTCCCCCTGCATAAACATCACTCCGCCGATACCATAACGGGTTATCAGGGTGTCAATCTCGCGGAAATGTTTTTCATTCTTGTTAGAGTAAGCTGCAACCATAAACAGCTGCCCGATGCGCTGGTCAGGAGATAAAGAATTGAAGACGCTGTCTACCCAGTTTCGCTCCTTCACGCCCACTACAATTTCATCTGACGGCGATAAGGACATCAGAGGGCCCATCCCAAGGAAAATAAGTATAAACAATCCTAAACTAAAACTCTTCAGCATCCTGTGCAGGTATTATATTATTGGAACAAGTCGAAATTAAGCCTATTTTTGCAAAAGGCAGTTACGGGAAACAGTAGTTAATCCGGCGAGATTTAAATGAACTCAAAAGACTACCCGGGAGCTCTCTGGAACTGAGTGGAGAGTATATCTTTTCGGTAGCGCAAAGATATGCTATTAACCGGTGCCTTTTTTCGTTAACGACCCTAAACTCCGAATCCGTACATGCTAATATTGCAAATTTAAGGATAAAAGCAATCGGTCTTCTTACAAGTTTCCGAATGCGATTTCTTAATCGGTCTGTAAATTAGTAATAAATTTTTATCAGAATTAGTTCTGTTTTTACAAATTAGTGAAAGTCAAAAATCCGGCCGCTTTTTAAAAACACCGGATTTTGTGCAAATCGTTTGATTTAATTAGCCAGATACCGGATGCCCGATATTATAAATTTACTGCCAGACTACTTAGCAAACCAGATCGCTGCCGGTGAGGTAGTGCAACGGCCAGCTTCTGTGGTAAAGGAGTTACTGGAGAACGCCATTGACGCAAAGGCAACCAATGTGCAGCTGATCGTGAAGGAGGCAGGCAAACAGTTGATACAGGTAGTGGACAACGGCATAGGCATGAGCGAAACCGATGCCCGCATGTGTTTTGAGCGCCACGCTACATCTAAGATAAGAAGTACAGAAGACCTGTTTCGCATCCGTACGATGGGTTTCCGGGGCGAAGCAATGGCATCTATAGGCGCTGTGGCGCAGGTAGAAATGAAAACCAAGCCGCACGGTGCTGATGCTGGAACGAGGCTTATAGTGGAAGGGTCAGCTGTTGTTACCCAAGAGCCGGTTGTTTCGCCATCAGGTACAAATATATGTGTTAAGAACCTGTTCTATAACGTGCCGGCGCGCCGCAATTTCCTGAAGACCAATGCAGTAGAGATGCGCCATATCCTGGATGAGTTTCAGCGTGTGGCACTGGCTTATCCGGAGATCGCTTTCTCGCTTTACCATAATGATGTAGAGGTGTTTCACCTGCCATCTGCCAAGCTAAGCCAGCGTATTATCGGTATTTTCGGGAGCAACTATAAAGAGCAGATGGCGCTCTGCGACGAAGAAACACCATTTTTGAGTGTGCGCGGCTACATTGGCAAGCCCGAGTTTGCCCGTAAGACCCGCGGTGAGCAGTTCTTTTTCGTAAATAACCGCTTCATAAAAAGTGGCTATCTGAACCATGCCGTTATGACGGCTTTTGAAGGGCTGCTGCCAAAAGAAAGCTACCCGTTTTATGTGCTATTTATTGATATTGAGCCTGATAAGATCGATATAAACGTACACCCGACCAAGACCGAGATTAAGTTTGACGACGAAAAAACGGTGTATGCTATCGTTCATTCGGCTGTACGGAAGTCGTTGGGCGCGCATAACATTGCTCCGTCGCTGGACTTTGAGGGTGACGTGAATTTTGCACCGTTACAGCCTATCCGGATACAAAATAACGAAGGCGCTTTTGAACAGGAACGATCCACCTTCGCATCGGGAGGTTTTTCAGCACCATCGTCAGCGCCTAAACGTGTGAGCTCTGCCGGGTGGGAGCAACTATACGAGCCTATCCGTAACCAGCCGACCGGCGAAGAACGCATCTCCTCATCAGTAAGTACAAGCTTTTTGGATGATGCATTTGCTGATAGCCCGGCTACTTCCAACAAAACACTGCAGGTGCATCAGAAATACCTGTTGGTGCAGGTAAAATCGGGCATTATGGTAATTGACCAGCATGCAGCCCAGGAGCGGATCCTGTATGAAAAGTACGTAGCCTCGTTACAAAAGAAAGCTGTGATCTCGCAGGCATTGCTGTTTCCGCAAACTATAGATCTGTCGCCGACTGATGCTGCTCTGGTAAAAGAACTGAAGGCTGAGTTTCTGGAGTTAGGTTTCCAGTTTGAAGATTTTGGTGGTAACACGATCATCCTGAATGCGATACCTGCCGATGTGCAGGCGGCCAACGAAAAGGAACTGCTGGAAGAACTGGTAGAGCAGTACAAAAACAATATGGCCACCCTGAAGTTAGACAGAAGGGAAAACCTGGCGCGTGCGATGGCTAAACGACTGGCAAGTCGCTTGCAAACCCGTATGTCGGAACTGGAAATGAATTCGTTGGTAGATAAATTATTTGCCTGCCAGGTACCAAACTATACGCCAGCCGGACAGAAAACACTCGTGATTATGGAGCTTAACCAGTTGCATGAGCTCTTCCAGAAAGGTTAATTGCTTTTACCTGGTATTAACAATAGTATAGAATCCGGCTGTTTACGTAAGCTGCATTTATACTTCAAACGAAATAGAACATGTTCAATATAACTCCTATGGTCAGGAACCTGCTGATCATAAACGTAGTGGTTTTTATACTTCAGGGTAATATTTTTGATGCCCGGCAGTTTGCGCTTTATCACTTCGGCTCCGATTATTTTAATCCGGTACAGTTTTTAACGCACATGTTTCTGCATGGCGGCTGGGGCCACCTGTTCAGCAACATGTTCAGTTTGTTTATTTTCGGACCAATGCTGGAGAGGTTCTGGGGTTCGCAGCGTTTCCTGGCATTTTACCTGATTACCGGTCTGGGAGCAAGTGTGTTATACTCCGGTGTGCGTGCCTACGAACTACACGAGTTGCGCGAAAACACGATAGCTTATATCGAGAACCCAAGCCCTGTTGCATTTAACAACTATATGGATGAGCATCTGCGTGAAGGGTCCGGGCGGGAGCTGGCCGTGATGATGAAACGTAACCCGGATATACCGGAATACACAGAGCAGAGCAAGGCTGTTGTAAGAGAAGTATACGATACGATTTTTAATAGCCCGATGCTGGGTGCGTCCGGAGCCGTTTTTGGTATTCTGATGGCCTTCGGTATGCTCTTTCCGAATCTGGAACTGATGCTGCTGTTTTTGCCGGTGCCTATAAAAGCCAAGTATTTTGTAATGCTGTACGGGGCTTACGAACTATATACTGGTTTTAATCGCGTTGCCGGCGATAATGTGGCCCATTTTGCACACCTTGGCGGAATGTTGTTTGCGTATATACTAATTAAAATGTGGCAGCGAAACGATTACCGCGAGTATTAAGTATAGAAACCCTGCGACACGAACCAAATCCCTTATCTGCTCTTTCGAATTGATAAGTTACCAGAGAATACCCGTGTCACCTAAAGTCTCTTTCCGAGCATCCAAAACATGAGTATACTTCAAGATATAAAAGACGCTTTCCGGCAGCCCAACAACACGCTAAAGCAGCTTATTCTGATCAACGTGATCGTGTTTGTAGTGCTGATTGTGCTGCGCCTCTTGCTGACATTTACAGTAGGGCCAGGTGCGTACGACTACCTGATGAGCTTTGTAGCGCTGCATTCTGACATGGGTACTTTTATCACCCGTCCCTGGACGCTGATCTCGTATTTTTTTACACACCAGGGTTTTCTGCACATCATCTTTAACATGCTGAACCTGTACTGGTTCGGGCAACTGGTACGGGAGTATCTGGGCGATAAAAAGCTGCTGAGCTTGTATGTGATAGGCGGTATTGCCGGCGGTGTGCTGTATATGCTCAGCTATAACTTTATTCCCTACTTCGAAGATCGTGCTGCCAGTTCTGTCATGATCGGAGCTTCGGCAAGTGTGCTGGCTATAGTTGTGGCCGCTGCTACGTTACTACCTAACTATACGTTTAACCTGATCCTGATCGGACCTGTTCGTATTAAATACATTGCGTTGTTCCTGGTGCTGCTTTCTATGTCCGGAGCGGTAGGCGATAATGCCGGTGGTAACATTGCCCACTTGGGAGGTGCTTTAATTGGTTGGCTCTTCATTAAACAACTGCAGCGCGGCAGCGATATGGGGCGTCCACTTCATGCATTTTTTGGTTTTGTGACTGGGCTGTTCAAACGCAGACCTAAACTAAAAGTAACCCACCGCCGGAATACAACATTCGCTGGCAGCTCGAACGGCAGCGCCACCACTGTAACAGGCAAGCCAAGCCAGAAAGAGATCGATCTGATTCTGGATAAAATTTCCAGTTCTGGTTACGAAAGTCTTTCTAAAGAAGAAAAGCAGAAGTTGTTTCAGGCTAGCCAGAAGGAGTAGTTTGAGGTGGTTATGGCTAACTTAATGAGGGATTTTATTCGTCCTATAGTTGGTTTATTCTTTTGTCATTTCGAACAAAGTGAGAAATCTGGGTTCTATAGTTGGCTACTCTACTATTCGAACCAAGTCTTTTCCTTCATAGTCACTTCTAATCCTGGGAGCTTTACCTACCTATAGTTTCAATCCAGCTTTGGTGCCCTCACGGCCGGGAGGCCCCGTCTTGGGGGTAGGGGCCCTCGATAAGGGCATCGCGCTGTTGCTTTCTTGCTACCCTCGTTCCTCGGGTTGCCTGACGGCACCGCAACAAAGCAAAGGCGCTCAACCCAAAGACTGTGATCTTTCGATAGTAACTGCTTTAACTATAGTCGGAACTGTTATAGTTGCATCGCTTTATCGTGGTTGTAGTTCCGTAGGGACAGGTCGCGACCTGTCCGATCCTAGTCTGAACTATAGAACCATAACTCAAACTATAGCAAACTCAGATTTCTCCCGCTGGTCGAAATGACAGTTGGGCGAGCAGTAGCAGAAAGTCCCCCTTCGAAGGGGCAGGGGGATGACAAAAGGTAACTATAGAACTACGACCTTTAACCTTAACTACAACAGGAATTCCCCTCCTGGGAGGGGCAGGGGTGGGTTAAAACCGAAACTATAAAACGAATAAAGCAAACTATAGCGACAGCTGAAAAGCTCCTTCCCCTGTTCTTAGGGGAAGGCTGGGAAGGGGTAAAATGCCAACTATAGAACTATAGCTCCAACTACAGCAATAACAGTAAAAGCCCCCTGCCTTTGACTACCGTAAAGCGATTTCGAAGGTAGCGAGCGTAGACCTGAGGGTTAGGGGTGGTTGGACTCCCAAAACTATAAAACTATAAATCCAGACACCAGCAGAAACTGCGCACGCTTTTAGGTCTAATATATCCTGTTAATCCAGTAATCATGAGAATCCTGATTCTGACAAACAGTAAATATTATATCTCCATTACTTCATACTTCCAGAACAATTCACCAACTTACCTGATTAACAAATGCTAGTTGGCTGTTTTACAGGGCTGCTTTCTGGAAAGTCTGTAACAGAATAAGTACCTTTGGGCCTTTAAATGAAATCACATGCAGGATATAAAAGAAGTGAACAGCATTTTGTCTGACAGAATAACTGCTCTGTCTGAGTCGCAAACGATTGCCATGGCTAAAAAAGCCCGTGAACTGGCTGCACAGGGGCACGATGTGATAAATCTGAGCTTTGGAGAACCTGATTTTCAGACGCCGCAGTACATAAAAGATGCTGCTAAAAAAGCGATTGATGATGGCTTTACATTTTATACTCCGGTGCCTGGTTATCCGGAGCTGCGCCAGGCCATCGCGGATAAATTTAAACGCGATAACAACCTGGACTATAAACTGGAGAATATAGTTGTATCTACAGGAGCCAAACAGAGTATAGCCAATGCCGTTCTGTGCCTGGTTAACCCCGGGGACGAGGTGATCATTTTCTCACCATACTGGGTGTCGTATGAAGAGATCGTGAAACTGGCAGAAGGTGTTCCTGTGCAGGTAATGGGAAGCCTGGAAAACGACTTTAAAGTTACGCCGGCACAGCTCGAAGCAGCCATTACATCCAACACCAAACTGGTCATGTATTCTTCGCCTTGCAACCCGACGGGCTCCGTATTTACACAGGAAGAATTGCTGGGCCTGGCGAAAGTATTGGAAAAATATCCGAAGGTGCATGTTATAGCAGATGAGATATACGAGTACATCAATTTTGAAGGCGAGCATGCCAGCATGGCCAGCCTCGATTTCATAAAAGACCGCGTTATTACCGTGAATGGCTTCTCAAAAGGGTATGCCATGACCGGCTGGCGTGTAGGGTATATTGCTGCTCATAAAGATATTGCCGCGGCCTGCGATAAAATGCAGAGCCAGATCACTTCCGGTACCTGCTCTATAGCTCAGAAAGCTGCTTATGCGGCATTACAGGGCGGAAAAGAGTCGGCCATAGAGATGCGCAATGCTTACTTCCGTCGCCGTAACCTGGTGCTGGAGTTGATGAACGACATACCCGGATTTAAAACAAATGTGCCGGAAGGAGCTTTTTATATTTTCCCGGATGTAAGTTACTATTTTGGGATGAGCTACGAAGGAAAAACAATACAGAACGCGCTGGACCTTTGCATGTTTATACTCACCGATGCCCTGGTGGCGGTAGTTAGTGGCGAAGCATTTGGGGCACCGCAGTGTGTTCGTTTCTCTTATGCTACTTCCGATGAGAAACTGGTAGAGGCATTGCGCCGCATTAAGGAGAGCCTGGCTAAACTTCAGTAATGGATCAGATCAATAATTTAGAACATATTTTTGAAGCCTTTAATGGGCTGACCGTGCTTATAGTTGGCGATGTGATGATCGACTCCTATTTGTGGGGGAAATCAACACGCATCTCGCCGGAAGCACCGGTACCTATAGTTAACGTAGTAAAAAGCGAGAAAAGACTGGGTGGCGCTGCAAACGTAGCCTTAAACATCCAGGCTTTAGGCGCTACGCCACTGCTTTGCTCGGTAATTGGTGATGATACGGATGGCGGCGACTTCCTGCGTCTGTTAGAAGACAAAGGTCTGTCAGCAGAGGGTATCGTGCAGAGTCCGGAGCGGGTAACAACTATAAAACACCGCATTATTGCCAGTGCCCAGCAACTGTTGCGCATCGATGCCGAAATAGAAACCGAACTGACAGAATACGACAACCGCCACTTGGAGGAACGTTACCTGAAGTTACTGGATAAAGCAGATGTGGTTGTGCTGGAAGATTATGACAAAGGTGTTTTTACAGAAGCCAATATTAAGCGGTTTATACAGCTGGCCAACGAGCGCAAGATTCCGACGGTAATCGACCCGAAAAAGAAAAATTTCCTGAGCTACGTTGGGTGTACGCTGTTCAAACCAAACCTGAAAGAACTGAAAGAAGGCCTGAAGGTAGAGTTTGCCGACGAGAACCTGCACGCTTTTGAAGGAGCCGTTACTGAATTACAGAAACGCCTGCAGACAGAACAGGTGCTGGTAACACTCTCGGAGCGAGGTGTATTTATAGCTGATGGCACCGAAAAAACGTACATCGATGCACATCACAGGTCTATTTCGGATGTGTCGGGTGCCGGCGATACGGTTATTAGCATAGCTGCACTTTGTATGGCCTTGCGTACGTCTGTTCAGTTTCTGGCAGGGCTGAGCAACCTGGGCGGTGGCCTGGTGTGCGAGCAGGTTGGCGTTGTGCCGGTAAATAAACAACACTTACTGGACGAAGCAAAAAAGGTGAAGCTATTCGGAATGCATGAACAGCGAACCCCTTAACAGGTTTCTCTACGGCAGCAAGCTAAGGGCTTACGCGCTCATGCGGCGTACCACCTACGTGCTCACCATTCTTTCGGTAGGTTTGCTGGTCTATGCGCATGGGGTGGTAGAGAGCCCGGTAAAACTACGCTTTCTGTACTATGCCATCGATGCCATTCTTGCTGTCTTCGTCCTTATTTATGTCCTGCGCATTCTCTATAGTTTTGAGCGGGTAAAGTTTCTGCGGCGCACTTGGTTTGAGGGTACCCTGATGGCTATCATCCTGGTAAATCAGGTGGGCACCTACCTGCTGGGCTTCCCGGTGGTCTACAATTTATTTGAAGGGATAGGCATACCGCTTTCTGTAGAGATCTATAGAGTGCTGGTCTCCCTGTACATGCTGGTGCTGCTTATTGTTGAGCTGCTGGAGACTCGTGTGCACCTTAAAACCCTGCAGGTAAAGCCGGCTATAATCTTCCTGATGAGTTTTGTTTTACTGATCGGGATTGGTACTGCGCTGTTCATGCTACCCAAAATGACCACTGTTCCCGGAGGCATGCGCTTTATAGATGCCCTGTTCATGGCCACAAGCGCATCCTGCATTACTGGCCTTACCGTGATAGACCCGGGTACCTATCTAACTTTTTCGGGGCAGGTGGTATTGCTTATGCTGGTACAGTTGGGCGGGCTTGGTGTAATGACCTTTGCTACCTTTTTTGCTATGCTGATGCGGGAAGGGATTGGCATCAGGCACCACGTGGCGATGTACGAGATCATGGAAAGCGAGTCCATCTCGTTTACCAAAGGCCTGCTGCGTAAACTCATCATCATGACGCTGTCTATAGAAGCGATCGGGGCCTTACTGATTTTTATGACCTGGGAATGGAATACAGAGTTTGATGTGACAGGGAGTAAGATATTCTTTGCTATATTCCATTCTATTTCCGGGTTCTGTAATGCCGGTTTTTCGCTTTACCCGCAAGGCCTTTATAGTGATCCGCTCCGTTCCTGGTACACGATGCACCTGGTAATTGCAGGTCTGATGATCCTGGGTGGAATTGGTTTTCCAACTATAATCGATCTTTTCTCTCCCAAGGCGATGCGTGCCCGCATGGAAGCTCCCTGGCGAAACTGGAAACTATTAACAAGAGTAACCGTGTACACGTCCGCTGGTTTGCTGGCATTCGGTACGATTGCTTTTTTCCTGCTGGAGTACTTTAATACACTCTCGCACCTGAATTTTGTAGAGTCACTTATAACCTCGTTTTTCCAATCGGCAACAACGCGTTCAGGCGGGTATCATACAGTAGATATTTCAGCGGTATCAGTTCCGGCCCTGTTAATTATGATGATACTGATGTTTATCGGGGCATCGCCGGGGTCCATGGGTGGCGGTATAAAAACAACAACTTTTACGGTAATTATACTTTCGGTATGGCGAACTATAGTTGGCAAGAAGAATGTCGAAATCGGTAACAGAACTATACCCCATACGGTATCTTACAAAGCGTTCGCAGTTTTTACGTTTGCCGTGGTTTTCAATGTCTTTTTCCTGATCATCCTTTCCATTTCCGATTCCAAGTTCGATATTTTACGTTTGGCTTTTGAGCAGATTTCAGCTTTTGCCACGGTAGGGTTAAGTACAGGCATAACTGCAGGATTATCGGATGCAGGTAAAACTGTAATTATATTGTCTATGTATATTGGCAGGGTAGGCACACTTACTCTGGCGCTGGCCATCAGTACGCGTGCTTACACTACAGCTTACAAATATCCGGATACACACTTAGCTGTTGGTTAATTTATGAGGATGCTTACATTTGCAACTGCAAAATGAATACAGAACAGCTAAACAGGTTTCTTTACAGCAGCAAGCTAAGGGCTTACGCGCTCATGCGGCGTACCACCTACGTGCTCACCATTCTTTCGGTAGGTTTGCTGGTCTATGCGCATGGGGTGGTAGAGAGCCCGCTAAAACTACGCTTTCTGTATTATGCCATCGATGCCATTCTTGCTGTCTTCGTCCTTATTTATGTCCTGCGCATTCTCTATAGTTTTGAGCGGGTAAAGTTTCTGCGGCGCACCTGGTTCGAGGGTACCCTGATGGCTATCATCCTGGTAAACCAGGTGGGCACTTACCTGCTGGGCTTTCCGGTTGTTTATAATTTTTTTGAAGGGATAGGCATACCGCTTTCTGTAGAGATCTATAGAGTGCTGGTCTCCCTGTACATGCTGGTGCTGCTTATTGTTGAGCTGCTGGAGACTCGTGTGCACCTTAAAACCCTTCAATTAAAGCCGGCTACCATTTTTATTATGAGCTTTATATTCCTGATACTGATCGGGGCAGGGCTTTTTATGCTGCCTAAAATGACCACGGTGCCAGGAAGTATGCGGTTTATAGATGCCCTGTTTATGGCTACGAGTGCGTCTTGTGTAACTGGTCTTGCTGTGGTAGATCCGGGTACTTATTTTACCTTCTCGGGGCAGGTGGTATTACTTATGCTGGTGCAGTTAGGGGGCTTGGGTATCGTAACTTTTGCCACTTTTTTTGCATCCATGATGCGACAGGGAATGGGGCTGAAACAGCACGTTGCAGTGCATGAGCTCCTGGAAGGGGAAACCCTGTTTTCCTCTAAGGGTTTGTTAAAGCAGCTTGTGTTATTAACTTTTGTTATTGAATCTATCGGGGCATTACTTGTTTTTATGACCTGGGGGCCATTGGTAGAGTTTCCGAACTTAGGCACTAAAATATTTTACTCTATTTTTCATGCTGTGTCGGCGTTCTGTAACGCTGGTTTTTCGCTCTATCCGGCAGGGTTTTACACAGAACCTGTGCGCTTCTCCTATATAATGCACCTGGTTATAGCATTTATTATTATTTTCGGTGGTATCGGTTTTCCAACTATAGTGGATGTGTTTTCGCCAAATGCTATGCGCGCCAGAATGAATGCCCCCTGGAAGAATTGGAAACTGTTAACGCGT
Organism: Pontibacter pudoricolor; assembly: GCF_010092985.1. Classification (GTDB taxonomy): domain Bacteria; phylum Bacteroidota; class Bacteroidia; order Cytophagales; family Hymenobacteraceae; genus Pontibacter; species Pontibacter pudoricolor. The sequence goes on from NZ_CP048106.1 coordinate 4,295,200, forward strand.
GTGACTATCTATACTTCTGCAGGCCTGATCGCGCTGGGAACTATAGGTTTCTTTTTACTGGAGTACTATAACACATTAGCCGATCTGACTTTTGCCGAGGCTCTGATCGCGTCTTTCTTTCAGTCGGTGGCAACACGTACTGCCGGCTTCAATTCTGTTGATATTTCGCAGCTGACAACGCCAACCATGATGATGTTCATTTTCCTGATGTTTATCGGGGCATCGCCGGGCTCTACAGGTGGTGGTATCAAAACAACAACATTTGTGGTAATTCTGCTGGCGGTGATGGCAACTATACGAGGCAAAAATTCCTGGAGATCGGCAATCGTTCCATTCCGCATTCGGTGGCTTATAAAGCTTTTTCAGTTTTTGCTTTTGCTGCCATACTTAATATGGTCGCCATATTTATACTTACTATTTCAGACGGGCAGTTTGATGTAATAAGGCTGGCACTGGAGCAGGTTTCCGCATTTGCTACCGTAGGCTATAGTACAGGTATTACAGCTGCTTTATCAGATATGGGTAAGATGGTACTGATACTTTCGATGTACATTGGCAGGGTTGGGACCTTAACACTGGCATTAGCACTCAGTACCCGTGTTCCATCTTCAAACTATAAATATCCGTCAGCTCATTTACCGGTGGGGTAACCTTTATAGTTAGGAATTTAGAAAGTTTGGAAGTTAAAAAGGGATAGAAAACCAAAAGTTAAAGGCCTGCAACATTTGCAGGCCTTTAACTTTTGGTTTATGTTAGCGCTTTAGTATACTTTATTGTAGCAGGAACTTATAACTCCTAAACTCACTAACTCTTTAACTTTCTAACTTTTTAACTTCTAAACTCCCCATACTCCTTCACTGTCTGTACGAAGCATTTTACTTTTTCAGGATCCGTGTCCGGGTAAACGCCGTGACCTAAGTTGGCGATGTGGCGCTGTGGTCCGAACTCCTTCAGCATGTTTATAGTTTCTTTCTGTATCGTTTCAAAGGAACTATAAAGCAGGCATGGGTCCATGTTACCCTGCAGGGTCTTGTCAGGTCCAATCTGCGCTCTCGATTTGGCAACTTCCATGTTCCAGTCCAAACCAATTGTTTCGCAGTTCAGTTTAGAGAAATCTTCGAGGGCAAAAAAGGCGCCTTTTGCAAATACCGTTACCGGCACGTTGCGGATAGCATTACAGATTTCGCTGATGTATGGCAACGAAAATTCGCGGTAATGAGTCGGCGTAAGGATACCAGCCCATGAATCGAAAATCTGAATCAGGTTAGCACCTGCCTCTACCTGCGCTTTAAGGTAAGCTATAGTTGTATCCGTGATCATGCGGAGCATCTGGTGCGCCAATGCGGGATTTGTGTATAACATGCCACGCGCATGCGAGAACGTTTTAGAACCACTGCCTTCCACCATGTAAGCCATGATAGTCCAGGGTGCTCCGGCAAAACCGATAAGCGGCACACGCCCGTTAAGTGCTTTTTTAGTAACCTTAATGGCATCCAGTACATAATGCAGATGCTCATGCGGGTCGGCTACACGAAGTTTCTTCAGATCGGCTTCAGTGCGTATCGTATTCGGGAACCATGGTCCGCGTTTTTCTACCATTTCGTAGGTACAGCCCATTGCTTCCGGCACTACCAGTATATCCGAAAAGATAATGGCTGCATCAACATCCAGAATATCAACTGGTTGTATCGTTACCTCGGCAGCAAACTCAGGGGTTTCCACCAGTTCCTTAAAACCGCTCAGGCTTTCGCGTACGGCTCTGTATTCAGGTAAAATTCTGCCGGCCTGGCGCATCAGCCATACCGGTGTGCGCTCAACAGGTTCTCCTTTGGCAGCTCTAATAAGCAGGTCGTTCTTCAATTGCATGGCGCAAAGATAAGCTAAATTGCCGACTATGTGAAGGTGATCGATATCACCAAACTATAGGGAGTGTTTACTTGGTTTTGTAAGGTGTGGTTTAGTATAGGAGAACTATAGTTTATTTTATGAATGGAGTAAGTCAGATAAAGTTCTGGATCAATCTATTTGTTTTTTCAGGAGAGTGTCTTGGTCTTTTAGTCTGTTCATGTGTACTTCTAAAAATCCAATACCTGTATCTTCTATTTCTCTCAAGTACCCTTTTTCCATGATGAAAGATTTTTTGCTCATATATTTATTCTGTCCTGAACTTTGGATAATATACAGGGTGTCTGATCTTAATTCGAAATTACCAGCCGATTGCACCTCTCTGAAACCACCAATTTCAAACGTACTATCCTCATAAAGCTTTAAAAGGATACCATCGATCTGTGCCTCTCTGGAGGCAACCAAAACTTCTTTCTTATTTTCGAAATTGTAAGAGAAAAATAGTTCTTCTTCTATTATTAATAGACCTAAAGATAAAAGTACTGTGGCAAAAGATATAGCTGCATTCTTCAGTCTTACTTTTCTTCTCCTGATTAAATAGCCAATTAGAAATATTACAGTTAGAGTTAGGCCAACTGCCATTATCAATATCGCTAGTATTGAGACTATTTCCACAATTTTAGTTCACCCTAATTAAGATGTACAGACCATTCCTCCTACCTCCCTGTAAAGAACAGTGCATAAATAGCAGAAACTATAAAGTTTACTCCGATGGATAGTACTATAAAACCCATAATGCGGGACAATGCCGACAACCCTGACTTACCCATATACCGTGTAAGCTGGTGCGAAAAACGCAGGATAATATAGCAAACTATAGCCAGCAGCACGATAGAAACAAGGATCAACCCCATGTCCAGGTAAGACAGCGACGTGGTATACATGGCGATGCTGACCGCAATGGCTCCCGGACCGGAAAGCATAGGCATGGCCAGTGGCGTGAACGAAATATCTTCTTTATGCTGCCCTTCTTCTACTACTTCAGGAGAGATTTTCTTTTTACTTGCTCCCGGGCTTAGCAGTTCAAAACCTGCGCGCATAATCATTAAACCACCGGCAATGCGCAGGTCGTGGATGCGGATACCAAAAAAGTTAAGCACGTACTGCCCTGCCAGGAAAAACACGGCCAGAATACCTACCATGTACAAACAGGCTTTAAGTGCTTGCTGGTTACGTTGTGCCGGTGTGTCGTCCTGGGTAAGCGTAAGAAAGACCGGCATGGCACCAAACGGGTTTACTACAGAAAATAAAGCAGAAAAAGTGGCAAGAATGATTTCCATTAAAGATTGTGCGGTTTCAGAAAAAGTTAAGCTATCAATATAAGGCTTTGTGTATATAAATCAAAGTCTATCTTATTGTTGCTGCATATTACTATAGTTGAGGCGGGTTGGTTTAACTATAATCCTTATTTTTGAGGAACGAACACTCAAATCCCTATCTATGAAAGGAGAAGTAAAGCTTGGTATACTGGGCGGCGGGCAACTAGGCCGTATGCTGATGCAGGCCGGACTCGATTTTAACATCTATACCCTAGTGCTGGACCCTGATGAGAATGCACCTTGCAAAGACATCTGTAACGAGTTTTTTGTAGGCAGCTTTCGCGATTTTGATACCGTGTACGAATTTGGGAAGCAGTGCGACATACTAACTATAGAAATTGAGCACGTAAATGCTGATGCCCTTGAAAAGCTGGAGCAGGAAGGCGTAAAAGTTTACCCCGATGCCAAAACTGTTCGCACCATTCAGGACAAAGGCCTGCAGAAAGAGTTCTTCCAAAAGCACAACATCCCGACATCAGACTTTATAGTTCTGAAAGATAAAACGGAACTGGAGCAGAATATTGAATTTTTGCCTGCGTTCCAGAAGCTGCGCCGCGAAGGCTACGATGGGAGAGGAGTGACCCGCATTGCCAGTGAAGCCGATTTTGGGAAAGGATTTGAAGAGCCAAGCGTACTGGAAAAACTGGTTGATTTTGAGAAAGAGATATCAGTTATAGTTGCGCGCAATCCAAATGGTGAAGTTACGGCTTTCCCGGTAGTAGAGCTCAGTTTCCACCCGGAGCATAATTTAGTTGATTCGCTTTTTGCACCTGCCAATGTAGCCTATAAATTACAGCGCCACGCCATTGAAATTGCTACCCGCGTTATTGAAGCTTTTGATATGGTAGGTATACTGGCTGTGGAAATGTTCCTGACCAAAGACGGACTTATATTAGTAAACGAAGTAGCTCCACGTCCGCACAACAGCGGGCACCATACTATAAAAGCTAACTATACCTCGCAGTACGAACAACACCTGCGCGCTATCCTTAACCTGCCACTAGGCTCTACCGAAATACAAAGTGCTGCGGTTATGCTGAACCTGCTTGGCGAACCTGGCTTTGATGGCGAAGCAAAATACGAAGGGCTGCAGGAAGCCTTGGCTGTACCGGGCGTATACATTCATTTATATGGCAAAAAGTTTACCCGGCCAGCCCGCAAAATGGGACATATCACCGTGCTGGGGCAAACGATAGAAGAAGCACAGCAGCGTGCCGAGCAAATTAAAAACGTAATCAAAGTAAAAGCATAAAACGATGGCCGAGCAAACTACAAATACACAACCACTGGTAGGTATCATCATGGGCAGCCAGTCTGACCTTAAAATAATGGATGCCGCTGCCGAGATACTGGAAACACTGGGCGTACCTTACGAGCTAACTATAGTTTCGGCACACCGCACTCCGCACCGTATGTTTGAGTACGCAGAGCAGGCCCGTAAAAAAGGACTGAAAGTAATTATAGCCGGAGCCGGTGGCGCAGCGCATTTGCCGGGTATGGTGGCATCGTTAACTACCTTGCCTGTAATAGGTGTGCCCGTAAAATCAAGTAACTCTATCGATGGCTGGGATTCAGTGTTATCCATATTGCAGATGCCGGGTGGCGTGCCTGTAGCAACTGTAGCGTTGGATGGAGCTTTAAATGCTGGCATACTGGCCGCTCAGATCATAGGAACTACAAATGCTGCTGTGGCGGATAAACTGGAGAAGTATAAGTCAGGGTTGAAAGATAAAGTAATGCGCTCAGTGGATGAACTAAAACGCGGCGACAGAGACCTGGATTAGAAGTTCATATCAGAACAGACGAAAAATGGCGTGAGCGTCCACGCTCGCGCCAAACTATAGTTGGGCCCCTGACACTAGGCAACTATAAACAACAGTTTCTAATCGCTGTTCTTTGCTGCTTTGCTGTTTCGGACATCCTTGTCCGGAACTTAAGCTGTTGCGGACTTCCTTGTCCGCGTAACCCGTGAAACGTGGATTAGGAAGTCCCCGGCAGAGTGCTTTCGGACTTCCAAGTCCGAAACAGCTGTAGTTTAAAGTGTCAGCTCTCGCTCGCGTTCAGCAAGGGTAAACAACTATAAATCGTTAAAACAAAGATCCCCGGCAGATTAGCTACCGGGGATTTTTGTTTATAGTATCTGTAAGTAGAAATTACGCTACTTTCAATTTCTTCAGGCTTGATTTCTCAAACTTCTCACGGGCATAATCACCTGTTATTACTAAATCATGTGTTCCTTCTTCTGACGGCAGGTCGAACATAGCATCTGTCATAATACCTTCGCAGATAGAGCGCAGCCCACGGGCACCAAGTTTATACTCCGCAGCTTTTTCTACAATGTACTCCAGAGCACCTTCATCAAAGCTCAGGTTAATATTTTCCATCTCGAACAGGCGCTTGTACTGCTTCACGATAGAATTCTTAGGCTCCAGTAAGATCAATCGCAGCGTTTCCTTGTCAAGTGGGTCAAGGTGGGTAAGCACAGGCAAACGTCCGATAAGTTCAGGTATCAGGCCAAAGTTTTTCAGGTCCTGTGCTGATAAGTAACGCAGGAAGTTTTCGCCTTCTTCATTATCATCCTGCTTCGATTTAGAGAAGCCGATAGGACGGGTGTTCAAACGGTTTTTGATCAGTCTGTCGATACCAACAAAGGCACCACCGCAAATAAACAGGATGTTCTCTGTATTTACCGTGATCATTTTCTGCTCAGGGTGCTTGCGTCCGCCTTGTGGGGGTACGTTTACAACAGTACCTTCCAGTAACTTAAGCAGGGCCTGCTGCACACCTTCGCCGCTCACATCGCGGGTTATAGATGGGTTATCACTCTTACGGGCAATTTTATCAATCTCATCAATATAGACTATACCACGTTCAGCAGCTTCCACATTATAGTCAGCAGCCTGCAATAAACGGGTCAATATGCTTTCAACGTCTTCACCTACGTAACCAGCTTCCGTAAGTACAGTGGCATCGGCAATACAGAATGGTACCTGCAGAATGCCGGCCATCATACGGGCCAGGTAAGTTTTACCTGTACCGGTTTCGCCAACCATAATAATGTTCGATTTTTCGATCACTACTTCCTCGGATTCCCCTTCGTTGTGCTGCATCAGGCGCTTGTAGTGGTTATAAACCGCTACTGACATTACCTTCTTCGCGTCATCCTGGCCTACCACAAACTGGTCGAGATACGTTTTCATCTCGCGTGGCTTCATCAGGTTAAACTTAGGGCTGCGGCTGTTCGCTCTGATCTTGTTTTCTTCGTTTAGTATCTGTTGAGCTTGCCCGATACATCTGTCGCAGATATGCGCGTTTATGCCGGAGATCATTACCGATACATCCTTCTTGTTCTTGCCGCAAAATGAGCACGTAATTTCAGCCATAAGTATAAATTGATCCGGGGAATTCAGAGCGAATATTTCCTCGCTCAAAACAAAGGTACAAAATTGGAAGTTTAATAAACCATAAAAAATTTAAGACATCCTTTGCAAAACGCTCAAAAATACCCTAAAAATTAAATTATTTATATTACTCTATTTTTGGTTAAATGTTTGATTTGTAGCTAGTTGTATCAATAAGGTATCCACATGGCCCTGTTGATAAATTGTTTGAGATTCTTTCACTTTTCAGCCAGGGCTATAGTTGGCATACTATAAAACAACTATAAACTATAAACCCACTCCAATTTATGAAGTGGGTTTATAGTTTATAGTTTGGTTAAACTGGTTATTGCTTCTTGCGGGTCAGTACCTCATCTATCAAACCAAACTCTTTTGCTTCTTCAGCACGCATCCAGTAGTCACGCTCAGAGTTATCGTAAATATCCTGGTACGATTTGCCTGAGTGCTGCGCCAGAATCTCGTATAGTTCTTTCTTCAGTTTCAGGATCTCGCGGGCTGTGATCTCGATATCAGTTGCCTGGCCCTGCGCACCACCCATCGGCTGGTGAATCATAACGCGGGAGTGTGGCAGGGCAGAACGCTTGTCTTTAGCGCCACCAGCCAGCAATACAGCACCCATACTTGCAGCCAGACCAGTACAGATCGTTGCCACATCAGGGTTTACATATTGCATGGTATCGTAAATACCCAGACCGGCATATACCGAACCACCCGGCGAGTTAATATATAAAAGAATGTCCTTCTTCGCGTCAGCCGACTCCAGGAACAGCAGCTGTGCTGTGATGATGTTGGCTATAAAATCATCAACCTGCGTGCCCAGGAATATAATACGGTCCATGATCAGGCGTGAGAAAACGTCAATCTCACGGAAGTTGGTAGGGCGTTCCTCAATTACCGAGCGCGTCATGCTCTCGATGTTGTGCATTGCCTTTCCTTCTATGTGATGGATATATTGGTCTACGCCCAGCCCGCTCAGGCCCTGGCCTTTTACAGCGAATTTGCGGAACTCGTCTTTGTTAAACATCATAGTTGTTTGTGTTACGGTTTTGTCAAAAATAAAAAAGTCCTTTAAAACTAAAGGACTTTTTTGATAATATATTACTTAGTCGTCTTTAGAACGATAAGTTTCTGAAGTCCTCTGCAGAGATGTTTTTCTCTACAACAGTCATCTTTTCTTTTAGTTTAGCGAGCACCTTCTCGGCCAGCAGTTGCTCGTACTCATTAATATAGTTACGGCCGTTATCCTGCTGCAGATACTGCTGTGCATAGTTGTTCATGCTCTCAGCCAGTTCTTCTGGTATCTCAGGCATGTTAAACTGCGCCATCATCTTCTCTTTCGTGCTGCTTACAACTTCATCGTTGCTCACTTTCAGCTCGTTCTCTTCAACAACCTTGTTCTTGATCATCGACCACTTCAACTCCTTGGTATATTTGTCAAAGTTTTCTTCGATCTGCTCAGTTGTTAAACGGCCTTCGTTTGTAACTTGTAACCAGCGCTTAAAGAAATCAGCAGGAATATCAACAGCTACGTTGTCAACCAATGTGTCGATGATGTTGCGGTTAAGCAGGTTATCAGCTTCACGGTCGTAGTTCTCTTTTATAGTTTCACGGATTTTCGCATCAAACTCTTCTTCCGTAGTTATTGCGTCTTTACCGAAAAGCTTATCGAAAAGTTCTTGATTTAATTCAGCTTCTTCTGTGCGGTTGATCTTTTCTACAGTAAATTCAAACTCACCGTTCAGGTCAGCTGTTACGTCTTTGCTCAGGCCGGTTACGTGTGCAAGGGCAGCATTGTCATCACCAAAAGCCTTACGGATATCAAACTTGATAACATCACCAGCTTTTACACCGATAAACTGCTCTTTGCCAGCAACTACGCGGTTTGTCGGGATCAACGTCTTAGACTCAAACTCACCGTCAACCTGCTTCAGGTCGCCATAAATAAAATCACCTTCTTCTGATGTTTCAGGGTTGGTGGTTTTACCGAACTGGCGCTTAATGTTTTCGTAAGCTTCGTCAATTGTTTTCTTGTCCAGTTCAATTGCGTAACCGTCTACGCTCTTATCCAACGGAAGGTTGAAGTCAGGCAGTAAACCAACAGCATACGTAAATTCAAAGTCTTTCTGGTTATCCCAGTCAATGTTAGCCTGGCTTGGCTCCGGAAGTGGTTCGCCCAGCAGTTTTACATCATTATCCTTTATGTATTTAGAGATTTCTTCCTGAAGCAGTTTGTTTATCTGCTCTACTAGGATGCTCTTGCCATACATTTTTTTAACAAGGCCGGCAGGCACCTTACCAGGTCTGAAACCTTTGATCTGTGCTTTTTTGCTGAATTCCTTTACCTGCTGGTCTACTTTAGAAGCGTAATCTGCTTCTTCCAGAACCACCTTCAGTTGCGCATTAGTGCTGTCGGTTTGGTTTAATGTAATATTCAAGGCTATAAATTTTTAATTTGATACATCCAGTAATAACAAACCCCCAACATGACTGCTGAGGGTTTATTGTTTTGTTGTGCGGATGGAGGGACTCGAACCCCATGCCTCGCAGCGCTAGATCCTAAGTCTAGTGCGTCTACCAATTTCGCCACATCCGCATAATGTGTGCTTGTTTGTAATGATGATGCAAAATTACAACGCAGATTCTTATTTGCAATACCTGCCTCAAAAAAAAGTCAATTATTTTTCAGGGCTCATAGGTAACATGTTAATTATGTTTTATTTAGAGTTAAATAAATTTTTCAAACTATAGTTCAGGCCATGCAAACTTATAAGCTATAGTTGCTTTATCAGCCATAGTTATAGCAACCGGATAGGTTTTTATAACTATACCGTGCAGCTTTTGGCAGCTCCTATTGAAAGCATCTATTTATCCTGTATATTTGAAACTTACTAGGTTAGCAGCTGTTTTATACTTATATAGATAAAGGGTTGCATAGCTGTCTAGTGGTTACCCGCTTTTTCTGATACCCTGTTATTACTATGATCGATCCGGAAGCTGAACGCAAAGAGATCTTACGACTTTACAGAAGATTACTTCGGCATGCCAAGCCCTTTTTAAGGGATAATGATGCCAAGATTATAAAAAAAGCCTTTAACACATCTGTAGAGGCGCATAAAGACATGCGTCGCAAATCCGGTGAGCCTTATATCTATCACCCGATAGCCGTTGCACAGATAGCTGTGGAAGAAATTGGCCTGGGTACTACTTCTATAGTTGCTGCGCTTTTGCACGATGTGGTGGAAGATACCGAAATGGAGATCGAAGACGTGGAGCGTGACTTCGGGCCAAGTGTAGCACGCATTATAGAAGGGCTTACCAAGATCTCCGGTGTGTTTGATTACGGTACCTCGCAGCAAGCCGAGAACTTCCGTAAAATGCTGCTTACCCTCAGCGACGATGTGCGGGTTATACTGATAAAGCTGGCTGACCGACTGCATAACATGCGTACGCTCGATAGCATGCCTCGCCACAAGCAGCTTAAAATTGCATCTGAGACCATGTACCTGTATGCGCCGCTGGCACACCGTTTAGGTTTATATGCTATAAAATCAGAGCTCGAGGATCTGTACTTAAAATATACCGATACAGCTACCTATAAGGATATATCAAACAAGATCAGGCAGACGCGTGCTGCCCGCAGTAAGTTTATTAAAGATTTTATTGCGCCTATCGAGGAGGAACTGGACAAGCACGGCTTTAAATTTAACATCAAAGGCCGGCCAAAGTCTATATACTCCATCCTTAAAAAAATAAAGAAACAGAACATTACGTTCGAAGAGGTTTACGACCTGTTTGCTATCCGCATTACGCTGGATGTACCCTTCGAGAACGAGAAAGCAGCCTGCTGGCAGGTATACTCTATTATAACAGACTTTTACCAGCCAAACCCGGACCGCCTCCGCGACTGGGTAAATACGCCAAAAGCTAACGGATACGAATCGCTGCATACTACGGTAATGAGTAAATCGGGCCAATGGGTGGAGGTGCAGATCCGTACCAAACGTATGGATGAGATCGCTGAACGCGGCTATGCTGCACACTGGAAATATAAAGACGGTGCGGGCAACGAATCGGGGCTGGAACAATGGATAAACAAAGTGCGCGATATGCTGGAGAATAATACCGGCAACGCGCTTGAGTTTATGGATGAGTTCCGCAAAAACCTTTTCGTGGAAGAGGTGTTTGTGTTTACGCCGAAAGGTGAGCTCATCATTTTGCCGGATAAAGCTACTGCCCTCGATTTTGCTTTTGAGATCCATAGTCAGATCGGGTTGCAATGCCTGGGTGCAAAGGTCAACCAGAAACTAGTTCCGCTCAGCTACAGGCTTTATAATGGAGACCAGGTTGAGATACTTACTTCGCAGAAGCAAAAACCGAACGAGGAATGGCTGAACTATGCGGTTACTTCCAAGGCACGGTCCCGTATAAAAGAGGCGCTGCGCGAGGAACGCAAACATAAAACAGAACAGGGTAAAGTTTTGCTTGATAAACGTCTGGCGCAGCTCAAGATAGCCGATAACCAGGCAAACATGAACAAGTTGATGGCTTTCTTTAATGTGCCATCGGTTCAGGATCTGTACTATAGACTGGCAATCGGCCACATCGATACAAAAAACATTAAAGAGGTTATCTTTACAGCCACCGCCGAAAAAGGAAGCTCTACTCTGGACCCTAAAAGTTTTGACAGGGAAGTGCAGAAAATCCGTGGTGTGAACTCAGATATGCTTGTGATAGGGGAGAACACCTCTAACATGAACTATAAAATAGCCAGCTGTTGCAACCCGATACCAGGCGATGATGTGTTTGGCTTCGAGACCGGCGATGAGGATATCGAGATACACCGTACCAACTGCCAGCGCGCCATCGAACTGATGTCGAACTATGGCAACCGCGTAGTAAGGGCGAAATGGACAGATCAGAAAGAACTGGCTTTCCTGGCAGGTATCCGGATAAAAGGGACTGATAGGGTAGGTTTGGTAAACGACCTGACACGTATTATCTCGAACAGCTTACGGGTAAACATGCGTTCTATAACTATAGATTCGCATGACGGCATTTTTGAAGGCAATATTATGGTGTTCGTGAACGATACCGGCCACCTTGATAAACTGATGCAGCGCATGGGGAAAGTGAACGGTATACTTACTGTTGAACGTTTCGATTAAGAGTATGTTAAAATTTTGTTTTTGCATGCGAGAATCAGCCAGAAAGGGTTCTGACGAAATGTTTTTAGAGCCGCATAGCAGCGCTACGTGGCGAAAAAAAGATGAAGTCAGGTTCCTTTAAGGGTGCTTCGTAGCACAAAAGATGAATTTTGAACATGGTCTAAGGCTGGCAGTAAACTATAAAACAAGCACATGGCATTAAATCCTATAAAATTTGAAGAGGTAAAGAAGATTTTTACCGCCTACCTGGAAAGCAAGGGGCTTCGCAAAACTCCGGAGCGCTACGCCATCCTGGAGGAGATATATTCCCGCGACGGGCACTTTGATGTGGAGTCGCTTTATATTAGTATGAAGAACAAGAACTATCAGGTGAGCCGGGCAACTGTTTATAACACCCTGGACCTGCTGGTAGAAAACGACCTGGTAAGCAAGCACCAGTTCGGCCGTAACCTGGCGCAGTACGAAAAGTCGTATGGGTATCGCCAGCACGACCACGTGATCTGTACGGAGTGCCACAAAGTGGTTGAATTTTGCGATCCAAGGGTACATCAGATCCAAACTATGGTGGGCGAACTACTAAATTTTCATATCTTGCACCATTCTCTAAATCTTTACGGTATTTGCGGCGATTGCCGCGCCAAAAAAGCAACTATAGAGCAGAAACATGAAGTACCAGACAGAGCTTAAAGATGATTTGCTATTTGTGCGGCTGGAGGGCGACCTTATAGTTGGGAAAGATACGCAGCAAATGATCGATGAAGTGGATGGACTACAGGGTGGCAAAGTTTTTCTCTGCGCTGTCGATCTTTCTAATGTACGGTTTATAGATAGTAGTGGTATGGGCGTGCTTGTATCATTGCTTACCAAATTCAGGAACAGGGGTGGTGAGCTTGTGCTCATTAAACCATCAGAACATATCCGCAAGCTGCTGATCGTTACAAAGCTCAATGCTATTTTCACGATTGCTGAAAATGACGATTACGCGGCACAATTCTTAAAAGAATCAATTTACTAACACTTAAATGGCAGTTGATATTTTATTAGGTCTGCAGTGGGGCGACGAAGGCAAAGGCAAAATCGTTGACGTACTGGCACCTACCTATGACATTGTAGCCCGTTTCCAGGGTGGTCCGAATGCAGGACATACGTTAGAGTTTGAAGGCACCAAGCATGTGCTGCACCAGATCCCATCCGGAATTTTCCATCCGCATATCCAGAACATAATTGGCAATGGCGTAGTGCTAGACCCAATCGTGTTCCGCATAGAAATGCAGAAACTACAGGACCGTGGTCTAGATGCTGCCAAAAACCTGTTCATCTCTAAAAAAGCATCGCTTATTCTTCCGTCGCATAAGATTTTAGACAGAGTATCAGAAGAAGCGTTGGGCAGCGGCAAGATTGGTTCTACTTTAAAAGGCATTGGCCCGACGTATCAGGATAAAATTGGTCGTGTTGGCTTACGTGTGGGCGATATTCTGGCTGCTGATTTCCAGGATCGTTATAATAAACTGGTAGAGCGCCACCGCAAAACTGTTGAGTTCTATGGCCAGTCGCTTGAACTGGGCGAACAGGAGCAATTGTTCTTTGAGGCTGTAGATTATCTGCGTAGCCTAAAACTGGTTGACACGGAGTATATGATTAACGAAGCCCTGCAAAGCGGCAAACGTATTCTGGCCGAAGGCGCTCAAGGCTCTTTACTGGATGTTGACTTCGGAACTTACCCATTTGTAACGTCTTCCACAACTATGGTTGCTGGTGCATGCACAGGTTTAGGTGTTGCTCCTAAATACATAGGCGAAGTATACGGAATCTTTAAAGCATACTGCACGCGTGTAGGTAGTGGCCCATTCCCGACAGAGTTATTGAACGAAGAAGGAGAAGCTATCCGCCAGGCAGGCCGCGAATTCGGTTCAACAACTGGTCGTCCGCGTCGTTGTGGCTGGGTAGATCTGCCAACACTTAAGTATAGTATCATGCTGAACGGGGTTACCCAGCTTAACATGATGAAAGCCGATGTGCTGACAGATTTTGATACTATAAAAGTGTGCACGCACTATAGATTAGCTTCAGGAGAGATAACAGACCAACTGCCACACTCACTGGACGAGGCAGGCTTAGAGCCTATTTATGAAGAACTGCCAGGCTGGAGAGTAGATCTGAATAAAATAGACACTACAGAAGAATTACCGGAAGCTTTTAAGAGTTACCTTTCTTATATAGAGTCGCATCTAAATGTACCTATTACTATAGTATCAGTAGGGCCAGATAGAAAGAGTACCTTAAAAAGAGAAGCTGAGAAAGTATAAGCTTAATAAGTAACATAAAGAAAGGCTCCTGTAACAGGGAGCCTTTCTTCTTTATAGTTGCTATAGTTGTAAGATTATAGTGGATAGTTAGAAATGACGGTAACTATAAAAACTTTAAAAGCAGAGTAAAGAGTAATATGTAGTAATAATAGACTAATTCTATAATTGTAGGCATCGGTTCTAAAAGTTTTGACTCCTTCCGGAACTTTGCCCCATCAGGAAGCTGTTACCACTCTACGCCCGGGGCCGCCGGGCAAGAGCTAGGGAGCCGCAAGTTGCGCTCATGACAGCTTGTCAATGCTAAAGTGTTGAGGGTTGTGAAATTTTTCTCTGTCATTTTCAGCGACTTAGTGCAGAGGGCAGAAAAACTTCACCAGTCACCCTTGCAAGACAGCAAAGTCTTTGTACTTTTGCATCCCGTTCAGCAGGAAGGGAAGCGAGAAGTTGGAAAGGGAAGCTGGAAGCGGGAGGTAAACCCCCATCTGCTACGAGAGGAGCTGCATTTCAGCTACCGGGCCTTCGAAAAAAAACTTCAGAAAAACTTTTGATGAGCACTTGCAAAAGCGGAACTGATTGCCGTATCTTTGCACTCCCAAGCAGCGGCCGGCTGAAGGGGAGGCCTTGAAAAAGGAAGCCTGAAAAAAGAAAGAAAATAAAATAGCGGCAGGGTGTTGCGGATTGAAAAAAAGCTGCTACCTTTGCACTCCCAAACGACGCTGGTTTGCTTCAAACAGCAGCAGGCTGGCGGGAAACAAGCAGAATGAATACACAAGGCTTACAGCAGGTAGGCTTCCCGGTTGAGGCCGGGGCTATTTCCGGAACAATTCACGACAGGTGAAGGGGGAAGGGAAAAAGAGTTCTTTGAGAGATTGGTTGAAACAAGACAAGCACAATGAATACCATTTGGTAGCAATAGCAAATGAAGAGCTAAGTTTTTAAGACAAGGGCCGGATCAGGCGAGACATTTGTAACCTTCGGGTTACAAGAAATAATTTTCTTACAATGGAGAGTTTGATCCTGGCTCAGGATGAACGCTAGCGGCAGGCCTAATACATGCAAGTCGAACGAATCCAGGGACTTCGGTTTCTGGGTTAGTGGCGCACGGGTGCGTAACGCGTATGCAACCTACCTTCCACAGGGGGATAGCCTTCCGAAAGGGAGATTAATACCGCATAACATCATTTGAGGGCATCCGAAGATGATCAAAGATTTATCGGTGGAAGATGGGCATGCGTGCCATTAGTTAGTTGGTAGGGTAACGGCCTACCAAGACTTCGATGGCTAGGGGTTCTGAGAGGATGGTCCCCCACACTGGTACTGAGACACGGACCAGACTCCTACGGGAGGCAGCAGTAGGGAATATTGGGCAATGGAAGAGATTCTGACCCAGCCATGCCGCGTGCAGGAAGAAGGCCTTCTGGGTTGTAAACTGCTTTTATCTGGGAAGAAAACGCTCCTGCGGGAGTAACTGACGGTACCAGATGAATAAGCACCGGCTAACTCCGTGCCAGCAGCCGCGGTAATACGGAGGGTGCAAGCGTTGTCCGGATTTATTGGGTTTAAAGGGTGCGTAGGCGGCCCTGTAAGTCAGCGGTGAAATCCCAGGGCTCAACCCTGGAACTGCCGTTGATACTGCAGGGCTTGAGTTCGGTTAAGGCGGGCGGAACTGGTGGTGTAGCGGTGAAATGCATAGATACCACCAAGAACCCCGATTGCGTAGGCAGCTCGCTGAGCCGAAACTGACGCTGAGGCACGAAAGCGTGGGGAGCGAACAGGATTAGATACCCTGGTAGTCCACGCCGTAAACGATGAATACTCGATGTTAGCGATACACTGTTAGCGTCCAAGCGAAAGCGTTAAGTATTCCACCTGGGGAGTACGCCCGCAAGGGTGAAACTCAAAGGAATTGACGGGGGCCCGCACAAGCGGTGGAGCATGTGGTTTAATTCGATGATACGCGAGGAACCTTACCTAGGCTAGAATGCGCGTGACCGCCTCAGAGATGAGGCTTTCCTTCGGGACACAAAGCAAGGTGCTGCATGGCTGTCGTCAGCTCGTGCCGTGAGGTGTTGGGTTAAGTCCCGCAACGAGCGCAACCCCTACCTTTAGTTGCCAGCGCGTCATGGCGGGGACTCTAAAGGGACTGCCTTCGCAAGAAGTGAGGAAGGCGGGGACGACGTCAAGTCATCATGGCCCTTACGCCTAGGGCTACACACGTGCTACAATGGCCGGTACAGAGGGTCGCCACCTAGTGATAGGGCGCCAATCTCAAAAAGCCGGTCTCAGTTCGGATCGGAGTCTGCAACTCGACTCCGTGAAGCCGGAATCGCTAGTAATCGCGCATCAGCAATGGCGCGGTGAATACGTTCCCGGGCCTTGTACACACCGCCCGTCAAGCCATGGAAGTCAGGGAGACCTGAAGCCGGTGACCGTCATAGGAGCCGTCTAGGGTAAAACTGGTAACTGGGGCTAAGTCGTAACAAGGTAGCCGTACCGGAAGGTGCGGCTGGATCACCTCCTTTCTAGAGCACATGGTCCGGCCCTTTTGTTTTTACCCTCGGGTAAAAGCACTTATGCTTACGCTTATAATTACATGGGCTAACTTGTTTCAACTTCTCTTTAAAGATTCTTTTTAAACCTATTATTGACTGGTGCCAGGCTGCCGTGTAGCCCGGACCTAAGCGGGCTTGTAGCTCAGGTGGTTAGAGCGCTACACTGATAATGTAGAGGTCCGTGGTTCGAGTCCACGCAGGCCCACTCCTCGTTCTCAGACCAGGCTTGACAGACAAGTCCCGGCTTGAAGCATACTTGGGGATTAGCTCAGCTGGCTAGAGCGCCTGCTTTGCACGCAGGAGGTCAACGGTTCGACTCCGTTATTCTCCACCAGACAACCTGCCCTTGTGGCACGGGAAAATACTTAAGTAAAGACGACAGGTTTTTACTTCTACATCTTAAGGGCAGTTAACAAGAGAAGGCAGGAAAGGTAACTTTCTAACTTTCTGACTTTTTAACTCTTCACTTGAGAAACCGTTCTTTGACATGATGGAAAAAAGAGAAGTAAGAAGAGTTTTAGTTAGAGATAACTAGAGCTTGGAATACGAGCAAAGAGAAAAGAAGTAGAGAAAAGACTGCGGGCCGGCACAGTTTCGACTGTGACGGCCGGGAACGCAGAGAAGGGCGTACGGGGGATGCCTAGGCTCTCAGAGGCGATGAAGGACGCGACAAGCTGCGATAAGCTGCGGGTAGGAGCACATATCCATTGATCCGCAGATGTCCGAATGGGGCAACCCAGTGTATTGAAGATACACTACCCTACGGGGGGCAAACCCGGGGAACTGAAACATCTAAGTACCCGGAGGAAGAGAAAATAACTAATGATTGCGTAAGTAGTGGCGAGCGAACGCGCAAGAGCCCAAACCAGTTCTGTTACGGCAGGGCTGGGGTTGTAGGACCACGATGTGGGACCAAAAAAGGAAGTGCAAGTACCTGGGAAGGTACACCGGAGAAGGTGATAGTCCTGTGCACGTAAGCTTTTTGGCCCTAGTGGTATCCTGAGTAGGGCGGGACCGGAGAAATCCCGCCTGAATCCAGCGGCACCATCCGCTAAGGCTAAATACTCCTGAGAGACCGATAGTGAACCAGTACCGTGAGGGAAAGGTGAAAAGTACCCTGAATAAGGGGGTGAAATAGATCCTGAAACCGTGCGCCTACAAGCGGTCGGAGGCCTTTAGTGGGCTGACGGCGTGCCTTTTGCATAATGAGCCTACGAGTTGCTCCTCTCTGGCAAGGTTAAGCGTTTGAAAGCGCGGAGCCGCAGCGAAAGCGAGTCTGAATAGGGCGTGTAGTCAGAGGGGGCAGACGCGAAACTTTGTGATCTACCCATGGGCAGGATGAAGCTGTGGTAACACACAGTGGAGGTCCGAACCAGTTTACGTTGAAAAGTATTTGGATGACCTGTGGGTAGGGGTGAAAGGCCAATCAAACTGAGAAATAGCTCGTACTCCCCGAAATGCCTTTAGGGGCAGCGTCGTGGTGGAGTCAAGCGGAGGTAGAGCTACCGATAGGACTAGGGGGAGTCACATCCTACCGAATCCTGACGAACTCCGAATGCCGCTTTGATATACACGGCAGTGAGGCCAGGGGTGCTAAGGTCCCTGGCCGAGAGGGAAAGAACCCAGACCGTCGGCTAAGGTCCCAAGTTCATACTAAGTTGAACAAAGGAGGTCCAGTTGCTTAGACAGCCAGGATGTTGGCTTGGAAGCAGCCATTCATTTAAAGAGTGCGTAACAGCTCACTGGTCGAGCGACAGGGCATCGATAATAATCGGGCATCAAGTATGGCACCGAAGCTGCGGATTATACCTTATGGTATACTGGTAGGGGAGCATTCCAAGGGCGATGAAGGCATCTCGGCAAGAGGTGCTGGAGCGCTTGGAAAAGCAAATGTAGGCATAAGTAACGATAATGCGGGCGAGAAACCCGCACACCGAAAGACCAAGGTTTCCTGATCAACGCTAATCGGATCAGGGTTAGTCGGGTCCTAAGGCCGAGGCGAAAGCGCAGGTCGATGGACAGCTGGTTAATATTCCAGCACCGGCTATGTATAGCGATGCGGTGACGGAGAAGTGAAAGGACCGCGCACTGACGGAATAGTGCGTTGAAGGCCGTAGGTAGTGGAAGGGGAGTTAAGTACCCCCATCTAGCTGAAAGCTGATAGTACTCCAAGGCTTCGGCCGCGGAGATAGTGTCCCTAATCCGGCTCCCAAGAAAACCCGCTAAGCGTTTAAATACATAGCCGCCCGTACCGCAAACCGACACAGGTGGTCGAGGAGAGAATCCTAAGGTGCTCGAGTGAATCACGGCCAAGGAACTCGGCAAAATGGCCCTGTAACTTCGGGAGAAGGGGCGCTTCCTTGTAGCAATACAAGAAGCCGCAGTGAAAAGGCCCAGGCGACTGTTTAACAAAAACACATGGCTTTGCTAAATCGAGAGATGACGTATAAGGCCTGACACCTGCCCGGTGCCGGAAGGTTAAGAGGGGATGTTAGTTCAGCAATGGGCGAAGCATTGAATCGAAGCCCCGGTAAACGGCGGCCGTAACTATAACGGTCCTAAGGTAGCGAAATTCCTTGTCGGGTAAGTTCCGACCTGCACGAATGGTGTAACGATCTGGGCGCTGTCTCAGCCGTGAGCTCGGTGAAATTGTAGTCTCGGTGAAGATGCCGAGTACCCGCAACGGGACGGAAAGACCCCATGAACCTTTACTATAGCTTAGCATTGACGCTGGGTAACTCATGTGTAGGATAGGCCGGAGGCTATGAAGCGGTGTCGCTAGGCATCGTGGAGCCAACCTTGAAATACGGCCCTTGAGTTGCTTGGCGCCTAACCTGACCAAAGGGGACAGTGCTTGGTGGGTAGTTTGACTGGGGTGGTCGCCTCCAAAACAGTAACGGAGGCTTTCAAAGGTACCCTCAGTACGCTTGGTAACCGTACGCAGAGCGCAATAGCACAAGGGTGCTTGACTGTGAGGCCTACAAGCCGAGCAGGGTCGAAAGACGGATATAGTGATCCGGTGGTTCCGCATGGAAGGGCCATCGCTCAAAGGATAAAAGGTACTCTGGGGATAACAGGCTGATCTCCCCCAAGAGCTCATATCGACGGGGAGGTTTGGCACCTCGATGTCGGCTCGTCACGTCCTGGGGCTGGAGAAGGTCCCAAGGGTTCGGCTGTTCGCCGATTAAAGTGGCACGCGAGCTGGGTTCAGAACGTCGTGAGACAGTTCGGTCCCTATCTGTTGCGGGCGTTGGAGATTTGCGGGGTTCTGACCTTAGTACGAGAGGACCGGGTTGGACGAGCCGCTGGTGCACCTGTTGTATCGCCAGATGCAGCGCAGGGTAGCTACGCTCGGATGGGATAAGCGCTGAAAGCATCTAAGTGCGAAACCCACCCCAAGATGAGATCTCCCTGTAAGGGCCGTCAGAGACGATGACGTTGATAGGTGGCAGGTGTAAAGGTAGAAATACCACAGCCGAGCCATACTAATTGCCCGGGAGCGTTCCCACCCCGAAAGGGAAAGCGAGCCGGTTCCGAAAGGACCTGCCCGCAGCTTTTTCTCCTTCCACACGCAAAAGCACTCTTTTTTTCCTTCATTGTCATAAAATACGACGCACGGCACCCCCCGTGTAAAAATAATGGTGGCTATGGCTCCGGTGAGCACCTCTTCCCATCCCGAACAGAGAAGTTAAGCCCGGACGCGCCGATGGTACTGGTGTCACAACCGGGAGAGTAGGTGGCCGCCAACCCTATAACCAGCACCCCCGTTAGCAATAGCGGGGGGTGTTGCCGTTTTATGGCAACCTACGGAGAATATAAGAAATAAGAAGTTAAATTGATAGAGGATAACTTTAGTTTGCTTTATCTATAGTTTGTTTGATCAGGCATTATTGGCATTAACTTCAACATTTCAATTGGTTTGCTCTTTCTTGGTTATGAAAACATGTTAGCCATCAGGCTAAGCATGGTCTTTAGAAAATTAATGCTCTTTCGGACTTCCTGGTCTTAAATCACGCTGCCTGGGGTTTCCTGGTCTCTTTAGTTTTAGACTTCCTTGTAGTCTGACAAGAATGTACGCAGCAGGTGGGGGAGGGACCCACTTTTAAGTTTCGGACACAAATGTCCCAAACAGCAATTTATCCTCCTTAGCTCTGTCAATTTGTACATCTCTTCGTACTAGACCTTAGTTATACCCGTTGTTTCTTTGGTATTTCCTGTTTAACTTGAACTATGGCTTTTGTTTATCCTGCCTTCTTGTTTGTATTGGCTGCTACAGGTATCCCTGTAATACTCCATTTGGTTCAGTTAAGGAGAGCAAAAAGGATAGAGTTTAGTAATATTCGGTTTATTAAAGCTTCTCAGGAAGTAACTGCCAGCCAGCGTAAGTTAAAGGATCTGCTGATACTTCTTTGCAGGATTCTTTTTATTCTATTCCTGGTACTTGCCTTTGCTCAGCCCTTTCTACCTGGTACAGGCTCACAATTAACTGTCGGTAACGATGTCACGGTCATTATTGATAATTCTTATAGTATGCAGAACATGCATGCTGAAAAGGATGTGTCGCTGCTTACTTACGCTTCCGATAAAGCTAAAACCGTTTTCAATTTGTTTCCTCCTAATTCGGTTTTTTCTGTATTAGACAACAATACACATTCCAGTAACAGGTACCCTTCTAATGAGGAAGCTGTTTCAG
The DNA here is from genome assembly GCF_010092985.1 of Pontibacter pudoricolor. Taxonomy (GTDB): domain Bacteria; phylum Bacteroidota; class Bacteroidia; order Cytophagales; family Hymenobacteraceae; genus Pontibacter; species Pontibacter pudoricolor. The sequence goes on from NZ_CP048106.1 coordinate 4,316,541, forward strand.
CTTTAAATGCTTTAGATTATAGTTCCAGCAGATCTGCAACTATAAAGTCTCCAGCTAATTCCCACTTGTTCCTTTTCTCAGATTTCCAGCGAAATCAATTTAAAAATACAGCTTTTGCTAAACTGGACTCTACAACGCAGGTTCATCTTTTACCTTTAGAACCTGCTAGTTATTCTAATATTTTTATTGACTCTGTTTATCTGGAAGATGCATTTATCAGATCCGGAGGTGAGGTTGTGTTGCATGTTATAGTTCATAATGCCGGCACTGAGGCCCGTGGAGATGTTCCTGTTAAGCTACTGGTAAATGGAGATCAATTGGCTGCTTTAAGTATTGATCTGCCAGCGAAACAGGCAACCGAAGCAACTATAAATTTCAGAGTAGGTGATAAGAAGAGTAATTTGGCAGCTATAACTATAGATGATTATCCGGTTGAGTTTGATAATACCTATTATTTTGTGCTGACACCTTCTGCAGGGGTAAGCATTGTGGAGATATCGGATGGCGAAACTATAAACTTAAAGGATCTTTACAATAAGGAACCATTATTTAACTATACGCTTTACAACTCGAGTAATATAAACTATGGGCGCGTAGGGGAAGCAGATGCAGTATTGCTGAACGGACTGGAAAATATAAGCTCGGCGCTTGCCACAACTATAACAAACTATATTCAGGACGGTGGAACGGTAATAATTTCGCCTCCCATATCGGGCAGTTTAAGTGGCTACGAAAGCTTTTTCAATCAGTCCGGAATCTCTGCCCGAATTTCTATACCCGAAGGTAATAAATCTGAGTTGCTGCCACCTGCTGCTGATAACCCTTTTTTCAGGGGAATATTTGCAGATTATGATAAAAAGATGCAGATGCCTTCAGCGATCCGGAACTTAAGTTGGTCAAGAGCTTCGGATGATATTTTAAAATATAGAGGAGGAGCTTCCTTTCTGTCGCGTTTTGAAAGAGGGAAAGGGCAGGTTTATCTGATGGCTGCACCACTGCAAGAAGACTATAATACATTGGTAAATCATGCCTTACTGCTGCCGGTGATGTATAAAGTAGCGATCAGTGGCTATAAGCAGGAACAGGAACTGGCTTATACGTTAAATACTAACACTATAAAGTTACCTGTTACACAAGCTACAACCCGCGAAGGCATTTATAAACTGGAAAAAGACAGTCTGTCTTTCATCCCGGAGCAACAGATACGTGGAGGTAATTTATACCTGAACATCCCCCAGACCTGAATGAAGCAGGTATCTATAACCTAACATTAAATGGTGAGGTGGCTGGTACAGTAGCTTTTAACTATGATAACCGAGAGTCTTTTCTGGAGGTTTATACGCCGGATGAATTGCGCAGCATGATAGGTACAGACCGAAAAAATATGCATGTATATGACTATGGCGATGCCTTTTCGGTGAAGAATGAATTTGAAAAACGATATTTTGGCGTGAAGCTTTGGAAATATTGTCTAATATTGTGTCTGTTTTTCCTGATGGCCGAAATAGCCCTTATTAGATTTCTCTGACATGAACGTTTTCCTGAGAGCCGCTACCATCTATCACCCATCTTCGGAGTTCCACCTGCAACAGCACAATATCTTAATTGAGCAGGGAAAGATAGCTTATATCGGGCCTGACGAAAAGCAGGCAGATCAAACTATAGAATCAGGCCATTTAGCCGTGTCGGTTGGTTGGGCAGATATGTATGCCGTAACCGGTGAACCTGGCCTGGAACATAAAGAAGATTTGATAAGCCTGGCACAAGCCGCCGCAGCCGGTGGTTTTACCGAAGTACTTTGCATGCCGAACGTAGAGCCGGTAGTTCAGACAAAAGGCGCTATCAACTATCTCAAAAACAGATCTGTTAGCTTGCCGGTAACACTGCACCCAACTGCAGCGGTAACTATGGAAGCCGAAGGCAAAGAGCTGACAGAAATGATCGACCTGAAGCAGGCAGGCGCTGTTGCTTTTACCGACGGAACGCACCCGATTCAAGGCGCCGAAGTAATGGTGCGAGCACTGCAATACCTTCAACTTTTTGATGGCCTGCTGCTCAATCGACCTGAAAACACGAAACTTACTGCTTACGGGCAGATGCATGAAGGCATAGCCAGCACCAGGCTCGGATTAAAAGGCATACCAGCATTGGCCGAAGAAACTATAGTTGCCCGCGACCTGCAGCTGCTGGCATATACAGGCGGTAAACTTCACTTCTCGCTTATATCTACCAAAAACGCTGTTGAAAGCATTAGAAAGGCAAAAGCTGATGGCCTGCAGGTAACCTGCGATGTGGCCAGCTACCAGGTTGCTTTTACCGATGAGACCATGCTGCCTTTCGATACCAACTATAAGGTTAACCCGCCTTTCAGGGGCGAAGCGGATGCAGAAGCAATAAAACAGGGACTGGCTGACGGAACTATAGATGCCATCGTATCGGGGCACCAGCCACACGACACGGAAGCTAAAAAGCTGGAGTTTGACCTGGCAGAGTTTGGCATCATGAACCTGGAAACTGCTTTTGCGGTAGCCAATACAACTATGGCTAATGTAGTGCCTCTGGAAACTATAGTTGAGAAACTGACCACAGCGCCACGTCGCATACTACAGCTGCCTCAGCCAAAAATAACAGTAGGAGAAATAGCGAACCTCACCATCTTTGACCCGACACAGACCTGGACACCGGAAGAGAAAAACTTCAGGTCGAAAGGGGTGAATAGCCCGTTCTTCGGACAGGAGCTGACTGGTAAAGTTATCGGCATCATCCATAAAGGCCAGGTGGTATTAAATTAATCTTTTAAAATTTTTGATTATATTACAGTTACTTAATATAGTTACTGTAGTACCAATTTGCATACATGTTTAATCAAGCGATAATAAGAGTAGGAATACGTTACGGCGTTTTGTGTGGAGTGGCTTGCTTCGCGATTGTGCTGCTTCTTTATTTTATGGGCCTTAACCCTTTCGGCGACTACGGCCGCTATAGTTTCATTCCTATTCCGTTTGCTATTTTCCTGGGCATACGCTACTATAAAAAGTTTAACGATACTGAAATAGGCTTTTTGCGTGGGTTGCGTGTGGGTACTTCTGTCGCCTTTTACGCGGCACTTTGCACCTCTATGCTGGTTTTTATATTAACATATGTGGCCGGGCCTGAACTGCTGCAGCAGCACATACAGGAAATGAAAGCATTGCTGGAAGAAACGCGAGAAGACCAGATTAAAATTATGGGCGAGCGCATGTTTGAAGAAGGCTATAAAGCGCTTGATTCTATGTCGCCGTCTATGCTGGCAGCGGATGATTTTGTGAGGAGGTTTGTAGGAGGGTTGGTTTTTGCGCTGATAGCCGCTGTTTTTTACCGTAAGTAAATCTAACCCTAAACTATAACAATCATGACTGAACCACAACCTTCTGTTACTTCGGTAGCGCTAAAGTATGGCCTTATAACGGCACTCATCGGTGTTGTTTACACACTTATTATCATGGTGGCTAACCTTGGTGATAACCGCTGGCTTTCCGGCTTATCTTACTTAATCCTGATCGCAGGTATAGCGCTTGCCATGAAGCAGTATAAAACCATAAACTATGGCTACATGTCTTATGGCCAGGGGCTGGGTATAGGCACATTGGTTTCTGCCATTTTCGGATTACTGTCCGGTATCTTTGTATGGCTGTACACGGCTTTTGTTGATACTGAATACATGAGCCGCATGATGGAAAAGCAGAGTGAAGCGTTTTTGGACCAGGGGATGAGCGATGAGCAGATTGAAGCGGCCATGGCGATGTCTGAAAAGTTTCAGGGACCTTTAGCTATGATTTTAGGAGGCCTTATCGGTGCTGTTATAATTGGATTTCTATTATCTTTGATCATCTCTGCCATCATGAAAAATAACAGGCCGGAGTTCGAATAAAAAATGCAATACCCTTATGATATTTCGGTAGTAGTTCCGCTCTTTAACGAAGAGGAGTCGCTGCCAGAACTCGTGCGCTGGATCAGACGTGTGATGCATGCGCACGAGTTTTCTTATGAAATTATTCTTGTTGATGACGGCAGCACAGATCGTTCCTGGGAAGTTATTCAGGATTTGAGCGCCGACGACAATACCGTTAAAGGCATTAGCTTTAACCGCAACTATGGCAAATCAGCAGCCCTGCATATGGGGTTTCAGCGGTGTGCCGGCGAAGTGGTTATAACCATGGATGCCGACCTGCAGGATAGTCCTGACGAAATTCCTGCGCTCTACGACATGATCAAACACCAGAAATACGACTTGGTGAGCGGCTGGAAACAGAAACGCTTTGATCCGATTAGCAAAACAATACCTACCAAATTATTTAACGCTGCTACCCGCAAACTGTCGGGTATACAACTGCACGACTTTAACTGCGGCTTGAAGGCTTACCGCCAGCTGGTAGTTAAAACCATAGAGGTGCACGGCGAAATGCACCGCTACATCCCGGTAATTGCCAAATGGAATGGCTTTACCAAAATAGGCGAGAAAGTAGTAAAACACCAGGAGCGCAAGTATGGCACCACCAAATTTGGACTGGAGCGCTTTGTTTACGGTTTCCTCGACCTGCTTTCGATCTCGTTTGTAAGCCGCTTTAAAAAGCGCCCGATGCACTTTTTCGGAACTATGGGTACCTTGATGTTCGTGGTAGGTCTGGGCATAACCATGTGGCTTATAGTTCAGAAATTATTCGGATTGTATACCGACGGGCGAGTGCGCGATATTGTAGACCAGCCATTGTTTTTCCTGGCCCTGGTAACTGTTATATTGGGTGTGCAGCTGTTCCTGGCCGGTTTCCTGGCCGAAATGGTTTCCATGACATCCAGTAAAAAGAACGAGTACCTGGTGCGCGACCATATCGGTTCTGTAAAAGCATAATGGCAAGGCGCATTATTATAGTTGGGCCGGCGCACCCCATGCGCGGTGGCGGCATGGCTACATTTAACGAGCGCCTGGCACAAGCTTTTCAAGACAATGGCGACGAGGTGGAGATCGTAACGTTCAGTTTACAGTACCCGTCCTTCCTGTTTCCGGGCAAAAGCCAGTATTCCGATGAGCCTGCTCCCGAAGGCCTGCGTATTAAAGTGCTTATCAATTCTATAAACCCGCTTAGCTGGCTAAAAACAGGTAATTATATCCGTAAGCAACGGCCTGATATTGTTATTTTCAGGTACTGGTTGCCGTTTATGGGTCCTGCGTTGGGCACCATTGCCCGCATCATCAAAAAAAATAACTATAGCCGCATACTGGCCATAACCGATAACGTGGTGCCGCACGAGAAGCGGCCCGGCGATGTGCCTTTTACCAAATATTTCCTGAGCGCCTGCCAGGGGTTCGTAACCTTGTCGCGGTCGGTACAACAAGACCTGCAGCGTTTTGAACCCAACAAACCAAGCCTCTACTTAGCACATCCGCTTTACGATAACTTCGGAACTATAGAATCTAAAACGGAGGCCTGTGCTGCCTTAGGCCTTGATCCGAACTATAGTTACCTGTTGTTTTTCGGGTTTATAAGAGCCTATAAAGGGCTGGATTTATTGCTGCAGGCTATGGCAGATGCGCGCATTAAGCAGCGCAAAGACCTGAAGCTTATAGTTGCCGGAGAATTTTACGAAGATGCCGCACCTTACCATAAACTGATCGAAGAACTGCAGCTACAGGAGCAACTCATCCTGCGCACTGACTTTATTCCCAACACCGAAGTGCGTCATTACTTTTGCGCCGCCGACCTTATCGTTCAGCCTTACAAACATGCCACACAAAGCGGTGTAACACAGGTTGCCTACCACTTTAATAAACCGATGGTAGTTACCAATGTAGGTGGCCTGGCCGAACTGGTGCCGGATGGGGAGGTAGGGTATGTAGTGGAGCCACAACCACAAACTATAGCCGATGCGATCCTGGATTTTTATAGTTCAGGTAATCCTCTGAAATTCGAGCAGCAGATTCAAAACTATAAGCAGCGCTTTAGCTGGGATGCTTTTACAGCGGCTATTTATAAGCTTGCTGCTAAGCTATAGTTCGATTTATTTTCCAGGCTTTTCATTAGCCCGCCCTACTGCTATAGTTGTCTGCTAATCTATATAACTTAGTTTTGATAAAGAATTAAATAATTTAGAGAGACTGCTTGTCATAACATTAAACATCTTCTATATTTATAGCTACTTCGCTGCATTTGAGCTACATTACAATTCATGTCAAGAAATCTACTCCCATTCCTTTTCTTTTTTGCCATACTTTTTGCACCCATTACAATATTAGCGCAGACCGCTCTGCCCGATACCGGTTTTGTAAAGCAATCTGTTAAGGGTGCCGTGCTGGCTTACCGAAATGCTGTGGGTTCACAGGCGCATCTTTATAACGGTCCGGAATATTTTGTAATGGTAAAGCCTTATGTAAAAGGGCATCAGTTCTTCGAAGATAAAAGCTTCAAAAAGGGTGCTGTGCTGTATGATGGTGCCTGGTTTTATGAGGTGCCTATGACGTATGATGTGGCTATAGATGAAGTAGTTATAGCTCATGCAGGCGGTGGTTATTCGCAGATGCTGGTAAAACCTAAGGTACAGGAGTTTGTATTAAGCGGGCATACCTTTGTGCACTTAAATGCAGATAGTGTTGCCGGTACACGTTTGCAGGCTGGCTTTTATGATCTGATGTACGATGGCAGTGTTAAAATGCTGGTCCGTAGAAAAAAAGAATTACAGGAGAAAACTACAAGTGACGGATTGGAAGGAAGTTTTAGAGAAATAGATACTTATTATCTCTGGAAAAATGGGAAGTACTATGAGGTTGGCAGTAAGCATTCGGTCCTGAAAGCGCTTGGCGGTGAAAAGAAGCTGCTTAACAAGTTTGCCAGAACCAATAACCTTCGTTTCAAAAAGCAGCGAGAAGAGGCAATCTATAAAATAACCCAGTATTACGATACGCTCTAACCAAAAGAGCAATCAAAGGCTACCCCTCAGAATACTTACTCTAAACTATCAACCATTAGCCCCATAAAAAGCTTTATGGCTCAATTTTACAGAATTTTATTCCTGCTGATCGTGTTTTTTTCCGGAGCTATAGTTACTGGTTTTGCGCAGCAGGCTAAGGATCCGCTTGTAACAGGCAACTATAGCAACACTACTTTCAGCAATTTTGTAAAGGATCTGGAAGCACAGACCCGGTTTATCTTTTACTTTAACCCAGCTGATACGGATAGTATAACAGTAGATATACAGGTTACGGCGCAGCCACTTAGCAAGGTGCTAACCCAGGCACTGCAGGGTACTGAGCTGCGGTTTGCTATAAGTGAGCAGAAACAGGTTTTTATAACCACCGGAAAGCAGATTCTGACCAGCCTGCCTGATGGCTTCTTTAACAATGGAGGCAAAGCAAATCCTGCTGATAACACGCAACTGGCCGACTTTTACCTGCCACAACAGAAGAAACAGAAAAAAGCGGGATCAGAAATAAAACTATATGAGATAGGCAACGCAGGAAACCAGTCAAAAGCAAACCTGGCAGGTACTATCCGCGATGCCAACACAGGCGAGCCGATCATTGGTGCTTATGTTTATATTGAGTCGCCAACTATAGGCACAGCTTCTGATCAGTATGGTTACTATTCGCTCACACTTCCGGTGGGCCGTCATGAACTGAAGATCCGGGGAATTGGGCTGAAAAACTCAAAGCGCCAGATATTGCTGAACGGAGACGGCAAACTGGATATTGAGATGGAAGAAGATGTGCGGTCGCTGAAAGAGGTGCTGGTAGAAGCTGAAAAAGATAAAAACGTTTCCGGGCTGCAGATGGGCATGGAACGGCTGGACATCAGAACTATAAAACAGGTACCTACTGCTTTTGGCGAAACGGATATTTTGCGTGTAGTGCAAACCTTGCCGGGCGTAAAATCGGTGGGAGAGGGCAGTACTGGTATGAATGTGCGTGGTGGCTCTACAGACCAGAACCTGATCCTACTGAACGATGCTACCATTTATAACCCATCGCATTTGTTTGGTTTCTTTTCGGCCTTTAACCCGGATGTACTTAAATCGGTGGAGCTATATAAAAGTGCTGTGCCGGCAAGGTATGGCGGCAGGTTATCGTCTGTGCTGGAGGTTACAACCCGCGAAGGAAACAAAAAGCAGTTTTCAGGAGCAGGCGGTATTGGCCTGTTAACCAGCAGGCTAACACTGGAAGGGCCGATCATAAAAGACAAGACTTCATTTTTGCTGGGTGGTCGTACCACGTACTCCGACTGGGTACTGAAGCAATTGCCAAACAAATCGTTTAAGAACAGCGAAGCTTCTTTTTATGATATCAATGCGCATATCAGTCACGAAATAGACAGCAAGAACAGCATCTACCTTACAGGCTATATCAGCAAAGACAGGTTTAAGCTGGATGCGGATACACTTTACAGATTCAAGAATCAGAATGCTAGCATTAAATGGAAGCACAACTTTCATAACAAACTATACAGCGTAGTTACAGGCACGCACAGCCACTATAGTTACGATATCTCGAATGAAGGAAATGCTGTAAATGCATCCACGCTGGCTTTTGGAATAGACCAGAGCAACCTGCAGGTAGATTTCAACTATTTCCCGAACGAAAAACATACCGTAGATTTTGGAGCTAGCTCTATCTTCTATCAGTCTTCGCCTGGCAGCCTGACACCACACAGCCAGGAATCACTGATCAGAGAAGACATTGTTCAGAAAGAAAAAGCGGTTGAAAGTGCCGTTTATATCTCAGACAGGTATGATATAAGCCCACGGCTTTCGGTCTCTGTTGGGTTACGTTACTCTATGTTTAACGCACTTGGCCCACGCGATGTGTATACCTACGCCCCGGGAGTTCCGAAAACAGAAAGCAGCATGACGGATACGGTTTCCTATAGTTCCGGAGAGCGCATTGCTACATACCATGGTCCGGAGTTCAGGCTATCGGCCAGGTATAATTTAACTGATAACTCTTCTGTTAAGCTAAGCTACAACAGGCTGCGCCAATACGTGCACATGCTTTCCAACACGGCATCTATGTCACCGACCGATACCTGGAAGCTAAGCGACGGCAACATTAAACCACAGGTAGGCGACCAGGTAGCTGTTGGGTATTACCGCAACTTCAGAGCAAATACCATCGAGTTTTCTGCAGAAACATACTATAAATGGATGCAGGATTTTCTTGATTACAGAAGTGGTGCCTCTATCATTATGAACCACCATATAGAAACCGATGTGGCCAATGCCGAAGGAAAAGCATATGGTGTGGAACTGATGGTGAAGAAAGCGACCGGCAAAATGAATGGCTGGGTGAGCTATACGTATTCGCGCACGCTGGCTCGTGTAAACGACCCTAACACTTCAGAGATCATAAATAGGGGGGAATACTACCCGAGCAACTATGACAAGCCACATGATTTTACCCTGATCAGTAACTATAGATTCAGCCAGCGCTTCAGTACCTCGCTTAACTTTACTTATAGCACCGGCAGACCGATAACGTTACCGATTGCCAAGTATTACGACGGAAGTGCGCAACGCGTCCTGTATTCTGACAGGAACGAGTACCGCGTTCCGGATTATTACCGCGTTGATTTTGCCATGAACATTGAGGGTAACCATAAGGTGAATAAGCTGGCGCATAGCTCCTGGACAGTGGCTGTGTATAACCTTACAGGCCGCAAAAATCCTTACTCTATTTATTTCAAATCAGATAAGAACAAGATCAGAGGGTACAAAATGTCGATTTTCGGGCAGCCTATCCCTACTGTAACCTATAATTTTAAGTTTTAAGCGCATGAAATTCCTGGACTGGAACAAGACGATAGGTTGGCTTATGATGCTGTTAGTGAGCAGTTGCGTAGAGCCTTATTCGCCGGAAGTACTGGAGGGGCCAAACAGCTACCTGGTAGTAAACGGATTTATTAATACCAATGGGCCAACTACAGTACAGTTGCTACGCACCCAAAACCTGCAGGAAGAAACAATTCCGCCTGCCGAGACTAATGCGATTGTTCAGATAGAGTCTGAAGATGGGGAGCACTATAGGTTGTATGAGGCTGGCAACGGCAACTATACCATCGATAATTTAAATATTAACCCGGCGTCAAAATACCGCCTGTTCATCAGAACTGCCAACGGAAAAGAGTACACCTCGGAGTATGTAGAGGTAAAGCATACCCCGGCTATAGATGACGTTAGCTGGGAACCTGTTGATAATGAAGTTCAGCTATACGTAAGCACACACGACCCTAACAACAAGACGCGCTATTACCGTTGGGAGTTTGAGCATACCTGGCATTACCGGGCAGCATGGAGTACTAGCTTAAAATATGTGAACGGACGAATTGAGCAACGCGACCGTAACGATCCGGATATTTATAACTGCTGGACATCAGACAAATCTACGACTATTGAACTGGGAACATCTATCCGGTTAAGCCAGGATGTGATCAGCAAGTATAAGCTGTTAGCAATACCTTATAACTCCGAAAAGATTGGTGTGAAATATAGCATACTGGTGAAGCAATATGCACTTACCCGCGAAGCTTATGCCTATTGGGAAACCCTGAAAAAGAATACCGAAAATATTGGTACCCTGTTCGATCCCTTGCCATCGCAGTTAACCGGGAACATAAAAAGCTTAACCGACCCAAACGAGCCTGTAATTGGTTATGTAACGGCTTCCACGATGCAGGAAAAGCGCATTTTTATCGACGTTAATGAGTTGCCGAGAGAATGGCGAACATTTACACCGAGATGCACCATTGATACGATGTGGCTGGCAAACAGCACGCCCCGCGACTATTTTGAAGGTGGCTATGTGATGCCTGTTTATGAAGTATATCCACCGAATGGAGCAATGTCTCCTATAGGGTATAGCTATGCGACGGCAGGTTGTGTTGACTGCCGCACCCGTGGCACAAATGTGAAACCTGCTTTCTGGGAGTAATGCTGACGCTTAAAAAGATACAAAAAATGCACATCAACAGATATACGTATATGCAGGCTGGTTTTTTAAGTAAGGTAGGGTTACTGGCTGTAGTTTGCTTTGTATTGCTGGCAACCGGTACCGTAACGGCACAGCACACCAGTTTTAAAACTATAGGAGCGCAGTTTGACCAGCACCGCAAAAACGCACTACAGGAAAAACTATTCCTGCACATAGACAGGCCCGTGTATGCCTGCGGCGAAACCATGTGGTTTAAGTTATACAATGCAGATGGTACGCTGCACAAACCCCTGGATATGAGCAAGATTGCTTATGTGGAGGTGTTGGATGATGCACAACAACCTGTATTGCAGGCAAAGGTTGCCCTGAAAGAAGGAACAGGTAACGGCTCATTTATTTTGCCTGCAACCTTAAGATCGGGAAACTATAAGGTAAGAGCTTACACTAACTGGATGAAGAACTTTAGCCCGGAGTTCTATTTTGAGCAGCCGGTAACTATAGTTAACACCTTCCAGAAACCGGAGGCCCCGGAAAAAGCAGTGGACGCAGGGTACACCATACAGTTCTTCCCGGAAGGTGGCAACATGGTGGCAGGCGTTGAGAACAAAGTAGCGTTTAAAGCCATAAACCAGAAAACAGGAAAGGGAATTGACTTTACAGGCGAATTACACGACCAGTATGGCACTAAAATAGCTGACTTTAAGCCATACAAATTTGGGATGGGGCATTTTACATTTACACCTACCAAAGGTGCGACCTACACAGCTATAGTTAAGCTTGCTGAAAATAAAGGTTTTGTGAAGCCGCTGCCTGCCGTTTTTGAGAAGGGGTATGTTTTACAGCTAATTGAATCTGATCCTGAACGCCTGAAGTTAACCTTAAACCAGGTAGGCCAGCCGGGAGAACAGGTTTACCTGCTTGGGCACACACGGCAAATGATAGCTATAGCAGAAGCAGCAACCATAAACCAGGGACAGGCTACTTTTATAGTAGATAAGAAAGCGTTGGCGGATGGCATCACACACTTTACTGTTTTTAATACCCAACAGCTTCCGGTAGCAGAGCGCCTGTACTTTAAGCAGCCAACACAAAAACTGGAACTGCATGTTACGCCAGATAAACCTCAGTACAACACCCGCGAAAAAGTAACCCTGGACCTGCTTGCAAACGCCGATAATGCAAATCCTACTGCAAACTTATCAATGGCCGTTTACCGCCTTGATTCGTTGCAGGGAACTACAGAAAGCAACATCGAAAGCTACTTCTGGCTTACATCCGACCTGAAAGGGACAATAGAAAACCCGGCATACTACTTTTCAGCTTTAGGTAAAACAGACGCTGCCGCCATAGATAACCTGATGCTGACACATGGCTGGAACCGTTTCAAATGGGCGGAAGTCATTAATAAAGAGCCTTCCGCCTATAGTTTCCTGCCGGAGTATAACGGCCACCTGGTAACGGGCAAGGTAACACACAAATCAACTGGAGCGCCTGCACCGGGTATCGTAACGTACCTTGGTTCGCCAGGTAAACACATCCGGTTTTATAACGATAAGAGCGATGCCAACGGAGCGATACAGTTTGAGGTGAAAGACTTTTTCGGGGAGAAGGACATTGTCGTACAAAGCGATTTCTCTAAAGACAGCACCTACCATTTCGAGATCTATAGTCCATTTTCTGATAAATATGCAGGGAATAAAGTAGCAGCTTTTGATCTTTCTGAGGCATTGCAAAGTGAGCTTACACTACGTCACGTGCAAACGCAGGTGAAGCAGGCTTATTTCGGTAACTATACCAACTTGTTTAAACCAGCAGGAGTGGATAGCATCGCATTTTATGGCAAGCCAAGCGAAAGCTACCTGCTCGATGATTACAAACGCTTTAAGGTAATGGAAGAAGTAATGCGCGAATATGTGCCCGGCGTGCAGGTACGTAAGCGTGGTGGCAACTTCAGGTTCATGGTTTTCGACAGACCGCATAAAAGCATTTTCCAGAATAACCCGATGGTATTGCTTGATGGCGTTCCGGTGTTTAACATAGACAAGATCATGGCTTTTGATCCGCTTAAGGTTAAAAAACTGGATGTAATGACAAGCCTTTACTTTAATGGGCCGTTGGTTTACAATGGCGTGGTAAGCTATACAACCTACACCGGCGACCTGGCAGGTTTTGAGCTTGACCCGCGCGCGTTATTACAGGCTTACGAAGGCTTACAACTGCAACGTGAGTTCTACGCGCCGGCTTACGAAACACCGGAACAGAAACAAAGCCGCCTGGCTGATCTCCGGAACCTGCTTCACTGGGCACCAGATCTTAAAACTGTAACCGGAAAAGAAAAGAAAGTAAACTTTTATACATCAGACCAGACCGGAACTTACCTTATAGTTGTGCAGGGTTTAACCGAAAACGGAGTAGTTGGAAGCAAGGCTGTCACCTTCAGCGTAAAGCAACCTGTTATGTAAGAAACTATAGCCAACTTTAATGACTGACAAATGAAAAAAAAAGCTGCCTTTACAAACAGTATCTTTTACTGGGCAATAGTATCAATTCTTGGCGTGCTGTTGTTCTGGAACATATACCTGACAATTGCACATGCAAGACTACTCGGACTTTTACCGATAATAATTCAGGCAACTTTGCTATTGCTAATAGTAACAAAACATGAATATGCCAAAAATGGAATAAAGATTTGGTCAAGCATATTCATGATAGGTGCATCGGGTTTACAGTTTCTGGGGCGGTCTCTTCAGGATCTTTCCGAAAGTTTTACAAATGCGGACTTACAGCATTATTTAACAACTGGTATAACTATAGTAATAGGAATTGCTGTTTTGTACTATACAAACAAAACTGTTAAAATAGTACCAGTAGTAAGTGAAGCATCAGAACCAGAATACAATTAAAATTAAGTAAGGTATATCTTATGCTCTATTGATTTCGCTATTACTAAACCAGCTAACAGCGAAGCACCTGCATTCTTAATACGGATGATAGGTGCTGCGTTTTTTTATGCCATGTGCTGTAAATCTGTAGATAGGGCAGCAGGCAAGCAGGAAACCGGCCGCGCAAACCACAAACAAACTATAGTTGAACGGTGCTTTCACACCAATAAAAACCAGCGTGCCGAGGGCTAAAAGCAAACTATAGATTCCGGTACCAAGGGCAGCCCACCTCACTTTAATCCCGAAGAGCAGCATCAGCGCCAGGGCTCCTTCTAACACCGTTGCCATAGTGGCCAGTATTTCGGTCGTGCTTTTAGAAGTAAAAGGCAGAAGTGAATGCATATAACTTATATACACATGCCAGTCTCCCCAGATAATAGTGGGCGATCCAGGTTCCCCCCAGTAGCCGGCTTTGTCGGCAATGGCGGCCAGCAAGGTAAAGGCCAGCGCCAGCCGCATAAAAAGTACCCCGTAGGGTAAATATTTATCTTCGTTCATGTGCTGGTGTATTGTTATATCAAACTACACTCGCCAGAAATACCTGACTTCTATTAAACGGTAAATTGCTAATTTAATATAAAGATGACGCTCGTTTTTAAGGCAGGCACTATGGCTTGCACTCTAATAGTTGTTTCAAGAACAACTATTATGTTGGTTAATATAGGATAAGTATAATATAATAAAGGTGTTCCCGTTTCATGTAAACTGAAACCAATCTAAAACCAAAATAAAATTATGAAAACCAAATTAATGACCGTTACCATGTTCGCAGTATGTAGTGTGTTTGCATTAAGCGGCTGTGATACTGAAGAAGATGATGTCGTAACCACTGCCGGCACCTATTATTTCGAAGCTGAGATGGATGGTAAAACCTTGTTGCTGCCCGAAGGGAAAGACGGCTACGCAAGCAATGCATTTGTGCAAACTGAAGCAACCACTTCCGGCTGCACGGAGATACAACTTATGCAACTAGCCAAACCCAACGACATCAAAAAATCAATAGAAATAGCATTTATTGAACAGCGAAGTTCCTGCACTACAGATTGCGCGCAAAGCAAAGCCATGCTCCAGACCGGAGACTATAGTTTTGGCCGCTTAGAAACTTTCTCGGATATGCCCATGCAGGATGGTGTCGTGATCAGGTACACAGATATATATGGCAAGGTTTGGAGCACTGATTTTGGCACAGCCGACCAAAGCAACAGTAGTTTTAATGTAACTAAAGTGTCCGCAAATACCTCAGATAGTAAATCTCAGCTGCTGGCCACTGCCGAGTTTAACTGCACGTTGTATGATAAAGCCGGGAACAAAATAGTGATTACCAACGGCAAAGTTGTAAGCCGCAGTATTGTGTGTGAATAACACCAGACCATAAAAAAAGCCCCTGTAGCAGCAACTACAGGGGCTTTTTTTATGGTTCATTCCGATACTATAGCATATCCACACCAGTATAGCTATAAGGTGTAATCTGTTTTAGCTCCGCTTTTATAGTTTCGCTTACCTGCAGGCCGTCTATAAAATTGCTTATAGTTGATGCCGTGATCTTTTCGTTTTTGCGGGTTAATGCTTTCAGGGCCTCATAAGGTTGTGGGTAACCTTCGCGGCGCAGCACCGTCTGGATGCCTTCTGCTACCACGGCCCAGTTCTCTTCTAAATGATGTGTCAGGGCAGCTTCGTTCAGTTCCAGTTTGCCAATGCCACGCTCCAGCGATTTTAAAGCAATAACAATATGCGCCAGCGGTACACCCACATTACGCAGCACCGTAGAGTCGGTCAGGTCGCGCTGCAGGCGGGAGATAGGTAGCTTGGCCGATAAGTGCTCTAAAATAGCGTTGGCTATACCCAGGTTTCCTTCTGCGTTTTCAAAATCGATCGGGTTTACTTTATGCGGCATCGCTGATGAACCAACTTCACCGGCTTTAATTTTCTGCTTAAAATACCCCATCGACACATACTGCCACACGTCTCTCGAGAAATCAATCAGGATCGTGTTCAGGCGTTTCAGGCCATCGAAGTAAGCGGCCAGGTTATCGTAATGCTCTATTTGGGTAGTATACTGGCTGCGGCGTAAACCAAGGCTTTCCTGCACAAACTTATTCCCGAAATCAGGCCAGTTTATAGTTGGGTAGGCAATGTGGTGTGCGTTAAAGTTACCGGTTGCCCCGCCAAACTTAGCCGAGAACGGAACCTGGCGCAACAAATCCATTTGTGCCTCCAGGCGCTCTGCAAACACCATGATCTCTTTGCCCAAACGGGTAGGGGAGGCCGGTTGCCCGTGGGTGTGTGCCAGCATGGGTATGTTTTTCCATTGCTGCGCCAGTTCGGTTAAAGTCTGGTGCAGGTGCTGGTACATTGGTTGCAACACACGTTCATCCGCCTCGCGCATCGATAATGGTATAGCCGTGTTATTTACATCCTGCGAGGTCAACCCAAAGTGGATAAACTCTTTATACTCGCCCAGGCCCAGCGCATCAAACTTATCTTTTATAAAATACTCAACCGCTTTCACATCGTGGTTGGTCGTTTTTTCAGTCTCTTTTATAATTAGGGCATCCTGCTCTGTAAACTTCTCATACAAGTTGCGTAGTGCTGGGTACAGGCTTTTGTCAACCTGCTGCAGTTGTGGCAAAGGTAGTTCGCAAAGCGCGATAAAGTACTCTACTTCCACCAGCACGCGGTAACGGATCAGGCCAAACTCAGAAAAGTATGCGGCTAACTCAGTAGTATTGCGGCGGTAGCGACCATCCACAGGCGATATGGCAGTAAGCGTAGTAAGATTCATCACAGGTATAGTTTTTGTTCTTTGTTCAAAGATAAGCAGGAATGCTATAGTACGCCAATACCGAACATGCTGTAACTGAAATTTATAGTTAGTGTTTTTGCACCTTTAGAGTATATCAGTATAACTATATCCAAAAAATTAGATTGCCGTATGTGTTTGGGTATAACATAAAACACACAAGCCTTCGTATCTTTATAGATCACTATACATAACTCTGATTTTAGATACTGAATCTAAATAGCGTAATTCGCAGCGAATATTTTGAACCAACTATTGAAAAAAAGAATACTGATTGGAGTAAGCATATTTATGTTGCTGCTCCTTATACTACTTGTTCTGCTCGTAATTTTCAGAAGCAGTCTTCTCCAGTATACTATCAAAAAAATTGAGGCCCGGATAGAGAACAAATATCCTGTAGATTTTAAAGTGCAGGATGCCCGGTTTATAGATATGAATTCGGTGGTACTAAGTGGTATTTCACTGGTGCCAACCGACCGCGATACCCTGTTTGTTACCGATTCGGTACATGCTACTGTCAGTATCCGGTCTATCTTAAAGGGGCGCCTTGTATTTGATAAGCTGCAGGTGGCCAACGGCTATTTAACAGCCCGAAAGAACGGCGATATCAACAACTTTACTTTCCTGTTTAAGTCTGATAAAGCAGCACCGGCAGATACAGCCAAGAGCGGACGAAACTATGGCGAACTGCTAAACCGCCTGATAGAGACCGCATTTGATAACGTGCCGGACCAGGTCGATTTTAAGAACCTGAACGTGTCGTATGTTTCTCCTAGCAGAACAATTGATGTTATAATGCCATTCCTGAAAATAGATGATGGCAACATAAACACCGAGCTAACTATACGCATGGACAGCCTGGTGAACAACATGCGCGTCAGCGGAACGATAGACCCGGACGACTATAACATCTCGACAAGCGTGTATGCTTCGGACAGGAAGGGAATACGGATACCTTATGTAGAAGAAAAGTTTGGCGGAACAGTAGCCTTCGATACGCTGCATGTGAGTTTGCAGGATAAAAAATACCGGAAAGACAAGCTTACCTTACGTGGCAATGCCAAGGTACAGAACCTGGTTGTGAACCACCCACGCATCGCTACTGAGGATGTAATGGTGAAAGAAAGCGCTGTAGATTATGTGGTAACGATAGGCAAAGACTTTTATGCTATAGAGGAGCCTACTAAAGTACGCATAAACCGGGCTGTTGCCAACCTGCAGGCCAGCTACCAGAGCGATCCTTCCAAAATCATTGACCTGAAAGTTAATACAGAAAAAATTCCTGCCAACGATTTCTTTGAGTCGTTGCCGCCGGGCCTTTTCGAGAACCTGGATGGTATAAAAGCACAGGGAACTTTACAATATAAAATGAGCTTCCATGTGAACATGGATCAGCTGGACAGCCTTAAATTTAACTCCGATCTGGATGCCTCTAAAGATTTTAAGATTCTGAAATGGGGCAAGACCAACATTCAGAAGATTAACGGGTCGTTTGTACACACCGTGTATGAGTATGGAAAGCCGGTTCGTACGTTTACTGTTGGCCCTGCCAACCCATTCTTCGCCCCGATTAACCAGATTTCGCCGTATCTGCGCAATGCCATTCTTACCGCCGAAGATGCAGGCTTTTATAAGCACAACGGTTTCCATGAAGAAGCTTTCCGGCAGGCAATCATCAAAAACCTGAAAGAAGGCGAATTTGTACGCGGCGGCAGTACCATTTCGATGCAGCTGGTAAAAAACGTGTTCCTGACACGCCATAAAACAATAACCCGAAAGGTAGAAGAAGCCATTATCGTCTGGCTGATAGAGAACCTGCATCTGGTATCGAAGAACCGCATGTTTGAAGTGTATCTGAACATCATTGAGTGGGGGCCTAACGTTTACGGCGCCAAAGATGCCTCACGATTCTATTTCGGAAAGCAGCCATCGGAACTTAACCTGGCAGAATCCATTTTCCTGACCAGCATCATACCAAGTCCGAAACGTTACCGTTCCTCTTTCGACAGCCACGGCAACCTGCGAAGCTGGAAAGGTTATTATTACAGGCTGATAGGCGGCATTATGCGTCGCAGAGGATTAATAACAGAGGCAGAATACGAGAACCTTTATCCGAACGTAACACTTTACGGACGGGCACGCGACCTTATAGTTACGGCCCCAGATACCTCTATGACAGAAGAGCCGGACACATCCGAATTTGAACTGGAAACGATTGACCTGCTCGATCTTTAAACTATAGCTTAACCTTACTTGGCGGCCCCGCAACTATAGTTGCAGGGCCGTTATGCTTTACAAAACTTTGCAACTATACTTGCACCCATGAAACCAGAAAACAACGGTAAAACAGCAGCAAAAGGCGTCGGGCTGATACCGCGTGTTAACCGTTTTGCAAACCGGCTGGGGTTAGACTGGTTTCTGCTGGCACTGCTGCTGATGATCGTGCTGGCCTATTTATGGCCGCAGATAGGGGTAAAAGATGGCCCGCTGGCCCTGGGAACTATAACGGATGTAGGCGTCTCGGTAATATTTCTGTTCTATGGATTGCGCCTGAGCCCCGAAAAACTGAAAGCTGGCTTAAGCAACTGGCGCCTGCACTTACTGGTTCAACTCAGTACGTTCGTGCTGTTCCCGGTGCTTATATTGTTGTTAATGCAGGTTGTTAGTGCAGATAGCTCTAACCTGTTATGGCTAGGTGTATTTTACCTGGCTGCTCTGCCTTCTACGGTCTCTTCGTCGGTAGTGATGGTTTCGGTAGCGGGTGGCAACATGCCGGGTGCCATCTTTAACGCCAGTATTTCCAGTCTTCTGGGTGTTTTTATTACGCCGCTCTGGATGGGAGTTTTCCTGTCGGCCGGATCTGGAACGATGGATATGCAGGAGGTAATGCTGAAACTGGTAGTGCAGGTACTGGTTCCGGTTATAGTTGGTATTTTGCTGCACAGCCGGTTGGGAGCTTTTGCAGAGCGCTACAAAGCCAGAATCCGCTTCTTCGACCAGACAATTATCCTGCTTATAGTTTATAGTTCGTTCTGCGAATCGTATGCCCGTAACCTGTTTGGCGGATTAAGTATGCTGCACTTAGTTGGTTTGGGAGCAGCTATGCTGGCTCTGTTTTTCCTGATCTACGGTATTATTACGGGTATTAGCCGCCTACTTAATTTAACCTGGGAAGACAAAATTACAGCTGTATTCTGTGGTTCTAAAAAATCGCTGGTGCATGGCACGGTTATGAGTAAAGTGCTCTTCCCGGATGCCAATGTGGTAGGTGTTGTGTTGTTACCGATCATGATCTACCATGCGCTGCAACTGGTAGTGGCCAGTATTATAGCGCAGGCCGCTGCCCGGAAAGCTGCTGCACGCCAACTATAGTTTATAGTTGCTGACCCAAACTATAGCTGCAAACAAAAAGCCCCACCGTTTCCGGCAGGGCTCCTTTATCTATCTTTTTATAGTTACGCTACTTGTTTTTCGCGCCTAGCTGCAAGTTTTGCTTCTTCTTCCTGCTTCAGTTTTTTATCGAGCCAGAAGGTACCGAACGGCACAAATGACAGCGCAAATGCAACCACGCCTTTCAGGAATGACCAGCGTTCAGCAAAGAAAACATGCGCCAGCGTAACCACATACAGCACAAACAAAACACCGTGCGCCCAGCCTACATATTTTACAGGCTCAGGTATGTCTAACATATACTTCAGCGGCATCGCTAAGAAAAGCAATACCAGAAAAGAAATACCTTCATATAAGGCAATCGCGCGGAAACGTGATAGTGGCGTACTCATGTATTTATAGTTTGATGATCAATTTATGCTGCAACTTAACACACAACTTTCAGAAAACGTGCCTTTTGCAGCATTAATCATACTTATTCATTTTTATTGTCTAACTATAGTTCTCAGGCCACGGCACTGGTAGGTTCGCTGCCAGTTGTGTTGCTAAATGGCTGCCCTACCTGGTTCAGTAAACCGGTTAGTTGCTCCTGCTTTTTGCGAAGCTGGTCTGCCGGCGATGCACTACCTAACCCGAAGCTGCTCATCTGGCTAGCTACAGTTGAACGGTGCAATAACAATTCCATCAACTGCTGGTCCAGCGTCTCCACTTCCTGGCGCAGGGCATCCAGGTGTTCTACCAGTTCTGTTGTTTCGCTGAGCTTTACGCGGGTTTTAAGCGCGCCCAGCAATACGGCCAGTTCCTGCGGCATTAACTGCTGCTGCTGGCTGCTTAATGCCGTTGCCGGATTCACATGCGTTTCCAGTAGCAGGCCATCCATGCCCAGATCCAGGGCGCGCTGGCCTACCGGGTAAAGCAGGCTGCGCTTACCGGCAATGTGGCTGGCATCGCAAAGCACAGGCAGTTCCGGCAGCTCGTTACGTAGTTGCAGCATTACTTCCCATTTAGGCTGGTTGCGGTACAACAGCTCTTTATCTTCTCCTGAAAAGCCACGGTGAATACCGCCCAGGTCAGTAAGACCGGCCTGTTGTAATCTTTCGAAAGCACCTACCCACAAACCCAGATCCGGGTAAACGGGGTTGGTTACCAGCACAGGCGTAGCAGTTCCACGCAGCACATCCGCAATTTCCTGAACGGCATATGGGTTTACTGTTACCCTGCCATTCAGGCAAAGTACATCAATGCCATGGTGCAATGCTTCTTCCGCCTGTTGCGCATTCGATACATCTACAGCGAGTCGCAAACCGGTTCGTTGTTTTACTTTTTGCAGCCATGGCAACCCTTTAGAGCCTACACCTTCAAAGCTATTTGGGCGTGTGCGCGATTTCCAGATACCTGCCTTAAAAATATTCACGTTCTGCATCTTACTCAGAAGCTGGGCGGTTTCTACTACCTGGTTTTCGCTTTCGGCGCTGCATGGGCCAGCAATCAGCACGGGCATTCCGCTTGCATTCCTGAAGCTGGACTGCGGTGCCAAACTGATGGTTGTTTTACTTGCTCTCATGACTGTACATAAAAAATACTGTTGTAAAAATGGCTTTTCAGCCTTTCGTTAAATGATTTAAAAATTAATTAAAAAACAAAAAGCCCCGCTTGTGGGCGGGGCTCTAAATGGCTTTTGATAAAGTATATCTATACTATACACAAATGTCTACCACCAGAGCCCCATAGCTGGACCTTGGAAATATTGATAAACATATATGTGCAGAAAATTGTCATTTGTAGTATTTAATGGCTGCAAGTTAAAGTATAAAATCCGCTAAAAGCAATTTTTAAGCTTAATTTATTTTACGCCAGCATCTGTTTTGTCCTCAAAATTCTGTGGTTTTGGCAGGTCCTCCTCCTTTTTAGGGAACAATAACGAAGCGATAACCGAGATGGCAAGAATACCTCCAACTACGCCCAGCGCAATACGCATGTCCAGGTGAAATACATCGCTCAGCATCAGTTTAAAGCCTATAAATACCAGTATCACCGACAAACCATAATGCAGGTAATGGAACAGCTGCATGATACCTGCCAATGCAAAATACAGTGCCCGTAAGCCCAGCAGCGCAAATACGTTAGAGGTATAAACTATAAACGGATCTTTAGAGATGGCCAGGATGGCCGGGATAGAGTCTGCAGCAAAAACGATATCCGTTGTCTCGACCATGATCAGTACCAGGAACAAAGGCGTGGCAAATATTTTACCGTCGATCTTGGTGAAAAACTTACCGCCAACCGAGTGCTTTGTAAAGGGCAGCTTCTGGCTTATCCAAACTATAAACGGATTCTGCTCGGGGTGTAGCTCGTCATCGTTCTTCTGGAAAGCCATTTTTATACCTGTAAATATCAGGAATGCACCGAGTATGTAAATAATGAAGTGGAACTTGGCAATTAGCGCAACGCCTACTAATATAAAGATCGCCCTGAACACCAGCGCACCCAGAACACCCCAGAAAAGGATCTTGTGCTGGTATTTGGTAGGAACCTTAAAGTAGTTGAAGATCAAGATGAAAACGAACAGGTTGTCGACGCTCAGCGATTT
This sequence comes from Pontibacter pudoricolor, assembly GCF_010092985.1. Lineage (GTDB taxonomy): Bacteria > Bacteroidota > Bacteroidia > Cytophagales > Hymenobacteraceae > Pontibacter > Pontibacter pudoricolor. Next base: position 4,339,214 of record NZ_CP048106.1, read on the forward strand.
TTCTATGAGATAGCCGGTCAGGAATTCAAGAGCCGGCCCGGGGCCTTCCCAGAAATAGATCAGGGCGTTAAAAGCCAGTGACAACCCAATCCAGAAGGCACTCCACAGCAATGCCTCTTTAATCTTTACTTCGTGCTCTTTACGGTGAAATACGAAAAGGTCAAGACCGAGAAGTAACAGTACAAATACATTAAATAGAATCCAGAAATATATATTATCCATAGAAAAGGAATTCAGAAACGATGGCTGATACCCGTAAAACTATACGCTTTGCAGGTGCATAATGCGTAAAGTTAACTTATTTGCTTGTAGATATATAGGGAGGTACTATGAAATTCTGGCAGAAACCGGGAATTGAGCCGGATACCACAAAAAAAACAGGAACTGTTAGTAACGGTCGAAGTGGCGGAAGAAACTGTTCACTTTCATTTTAAGCACTCCTAATACAGCCTCTTTAAATATCCCGGACGACATTTTAGAATGCCCTTTGGTGCGGTCGGTAAAAATGATGGGCACTTCCTTTATTTTGAAGCCATACTTGTAAGACAGGAACTTCATCTCGATCTGGAAAGCATAGCCCACAAACCTGATCTTGTTAAGCTGTATCGTTTTAAGCACCTGGCGGCGGTAGCATTTAAAGCCGGCAGTTGTATCAGCAATGGGCATTCCGGTTATAAGGCGCACATACCAGCTGGCAAACCAGGACATGAGTACACGGTTCATAGGCCAGTTAACTACATTCACACCTTGTATGTAGCGGCTGCCAATGGCCAGATCGTAGCCATCTACAGCACAGGCATCATGCAGCTTAATAAGGTCGTCGGGGTTATGCGAGAAGTCGGCATCCATCTCAAAAATATACTCATAGCCATTGCGCAACGCATATTTAAAACCATGGATATAAGCGGTACCTAAACCAAGCTTGCCCATACGGGTTTCGAGGTAAAGGCGCTCCGGGTACTCGGGTTGCAGGTCGCGTACAATGTTGGCAGTGCCGTCAGGGGAGTTGTCGTCGATGATCAAAAGATGAAAGGGGTGAGCCAGTGACATCACTTTCCGAACTATAGCTTCAATGTTCTCCCGTTCATTATAGGTTGGGATGATCACCAACGATTCTTTCATGCCACAAATATAGCTATTCAGCTATTGATGGTGCGGGCCTTTTTAAATTAATTTTGTGAGCCAGTTCTTTAGCATGACGAATGCAACCAACCACGGATACACCGGCTTGCCAGTTGGCAGCTATAAACAGGCCCTCTTGTTCCAGCCTTTCTGCCATGTGGTGCGCATCTTCAATATACAGATCGTATTGCGGAATGGAATGTTCCCAAAGGTACATGTGCTGAAACACTGGTTTATCAGCTTTTATGCCGTAAGTAACTTCAAGTTCCTTGTGCACACACGCCATCAGTTCATCCTTATGGGTGAGGGCGTGTTGTTCAAACTGTGCACCACCAACAAAACTGGTAAATAATACCTCATGCGGGCGGCATCGCCCTTCAAATAAGGAGCTGGACCAGACAGAACTCACTGCAAACGGGCATTCAGCTTTAGGATGCAGGGCTCCGTATCCATCAAGTTCATGGCTTACATCGTTGCGGTTGTATACCGAGTGCACAACAGCCATAGGCGGGTAATGTATGTTTTGTAGCGCTGCCGCCATTCCCGGAAATGTATAATGCAGCAATTCTGCGGCCTGAAGTGCCGGCAGCGCCAGTACCAGCAGGTTATATTCCTGGGTGTCGTAGTCGCCGGTGGTGGCACAGCTTATAATATATTTGCCCTGGTTGCGGGTAATCATTTCTACGCGATGCCCGGTATGCAGCGAAATAAGTTTTTCGGCAATGGCATTTGGCAGGGTCTGCATTCCGTTTGCAAACGAAATGTTTTGATGCGTAAGCTGGTCACTCTTTTGTTGCATCAGGCCTTTGAGCACTGAGCCATAGTTATTCTCCAGTTCCTTCAGTGCCGGGAGAGCTTTACGAACAAGCAGTTTCTCAGGGTCGCCGCCATATATGCCTGCTATAAACGGATTAACAGCATAGTTGATAACGCCATGCCCAAATCGTCGTTCAAAAAACTGGGCTATGGTTTCGTAATCTATGTCTGCAGGCGGAATTTCTTTTTCTCTGAGGATGCGCAGCTTCGTCTTCCAGGAAAAGAAAGTGTTGGATAGGAGAGAGAAAGGATTTGCCGGAAGCTTTTCGTAGGATCCATTGTGAAGTACATACCGCTGATAACCTGCCTGTGCGGCTGGTACTACTTCCCGTTCCAGTTTTAATTCCTGGAGAAGGGTTTTTAGTTCAGGGGTAACTTGCAGCGAGTTTGGACCGAGTTCTAAAAGATATCCGCTTTCCTTTACCGTTTTTATATTACCACCAACATTTTCACTCGCTTCAAAAAGGTCATAAGGTACTCCAAGCTTTTGCAGGTAATAAGCCAGCGCCAATCCCGAAATTCCTGCACCAATAATCGCCACTCTCATACATTTGCCTTTCCTGCTTTAGATTTACCTCCTGTAATTGCACTATGTTTTCATGTTTTTCTACCCTGGTTCTACTTATCTTTACGATAGGAGCAGAAAAATTATACCTATCTCAAACGCTTTATTTTCTATTTTAGCATTTAAAACTGGTTATACTTTTATGGCGAAGCAGAAATGCGTGTTTTGGATAGAGATGGGGTGCTAAACCGCGAGCGCGGCGACTATACTTATTTGCTGGATGAGTTTGAAGTGCTGCCGGGAGTACCTGAAGCGCTGGCATTGCTGAAAGAAAACGGCTATCTGCTTATAGTTATTACTAACCAGGGAGGTATTGCCAAAGGGTTATATACGAAAGACGATGTAATGGCTTGTCACCGGAAACTACAGGATAGTTGCAACAACCTGATTGATGCCATTTACTTCGCCCCCTCTCACCCGAACTATAGCGAGTCCCTTTCCCGCAAACCCGACAGCCTGATGCTGGAACGCGCCATCGCCAAATATGACATCGATACAAACTATAGTTGGATGGTTGGCGATTCTTTACGCGATCTGGAAGCTGCTGAGAAAGTAGGAGTGAGGTCTGTTTTGGTGGGGGATAAGTATAGTGCCGGGACCTACCCGTTGCAGGTGAAGGATATGTGGGAAGCGACGCAGTTATAGTTGTGAGGGAGAATTGCTAATTTGATATTAAATTGAAATTAAATCTTAGAATGAGTAAGATATACCTGAAAAGTAAAGACCGGATAAAGATGTTTATTAACGAATATTATTTCGGTTATAATTACGGTATCATGCTAATGAGATTACTGATGGGACCGGTGCTTTTTCTGATAGGCTTAGGGCATACCTTAATGCGCCTGATAAATCTGGGATTGCGTATAGTGGAATCTGTATGGCTTATAGTTGATACTACACCTTCAGGCCTTTTGTCTGTATAGCTTTAGATGGGGCGCTTACAAAGACATAGAATTTGATGTTGAACTTTCTTCTGACACTATTCAATTTAAGGAGCCTCGAAGTACTTCAGAGATGGCTTTATCCGCAATCCGGAATGTGTTTAAAAGGAAAACTTATTATGCTTTAGAGATTGATAAGTAGGTAAAGGTTTAACTTCCTGTTACTTCGCTGTCATTACCCGAAACTGAAATTTTAGAGTAATTTGCTGAAGGGTTTCAACGGAAATAGAAATAGCAAATTCAGTTTAATAACTTTTTGGCGTTTTATAGATAATCAAATAAATACTAACTTGTAGTATGAACCTGATCGAAAAAAATATAGTGGCAATTTCTAAGCTTTGTGCGTCTCATAAAGTGGAACGGCTGTTCGTATTTGGGTCTGTACTGACTGATAAGTTCAGTGAGCAAAGTGATGTAGACTTTATAGTTAAGTTCGGTGAAATTGATTTGTCTCTTTACTTTGATAATTACATGAATCTGAAAGAGGTTTAGAGGGTTTGCTGAATCGCCAAGTTGACCTGGTGGAAGAACAGACAATTAAAATCCGATACTTAAAAAATCTATGGATGAGACAAAAAAAATAATCTATGGACGAACGGATAGAAAAGTGGCTGCTTGATATAAAAATAGCCATCGACGAGATAGATCAGTTTTTTGAAGAGCAACCTAAGTCGTTTCAGGCTTTTAAATCCAACCTTTTACTTCGCCGTGCGGTAGAGCGAAATCTGGAAATCATAGGTGAAGCGATGAACCGCATACTTATTCGTGACCCGGACTTTCCTGTAGATAATGCAAGGAGAATAGTTGGCCTAAGAAATCAGATCATTCATGCCTACGACAATTTATCTGACGAGCTTATCTGGTCTATATAATAAATCACCTCCCAAAGCTGAAGCATGATATTGAAAGTTTAAGCTAAACTATAGTTTACACAAATAAAAAAAACCGGCCATAAGCCGGTTTTATATTTTTAAGGGTAGTAAGCAGCTTTTTTTAGCCGTTTACTTTCTCTGTTGCTGGAGTCTCGTTAGATGCCGATACGCTAACTTTCTCCTTTACAGAAGGATTTTCCACATTACCCAGGTTATAGTTGTAAGCCGGGCAGTAAGTTTTGCAGGAAGCCATGCCCATAGCAAGGCAAAGCGTACCGAGTACTAATAACTTTTTCATGACGGTGAATATTTAACAATGGTAGATCAAAAATAAGGGAAATACAATTAAAGCAAAACTTACTTACTAAAAAAAGTGAAAATAGTATTTACCTTATGCTTCGTAGCCCAAGATACGTAACATTGACTCACTTGTTTGCTCCGGCGCAAATTGCCAGGTCTTTATTCTCCGGTCTCATCTTTATCTACTAAAATGTGCTGTGGCGATGGTATCAGGCAGTGTTTTATGCCACCATACCCGCTAAGCTGCTCCTGGTAAGCACCCGTATGGAAGAAGCCAATGTAAAGTGGCTCATCTTTAGGGAGTTTAGGTAAAACACCTGGAACGAGTGCATCTCAGAGTTATAATAATCCTGGCTGTCGCAGGTCATGCCGCCAACTGAATCCGGCGATATTCTTTGTCCAGTGGTTAATGGCAAGCAGTGGCCAACGCTGGTTAAGTGCCCATGCATCCGGCAGGTTCGTGATAAAAGAACCGTCTATCATATACCAGCGCTCTTTATCGTTCTGCAGCTTTTCATCCAGTATAGAATAGATGTTGGCCGCACTCTCGCCTACCGTAAAAATACCAAATTCGGTAAAGATGTTCGGCTCCGCACTCCCTCTTCAGCACAAATGCGTTTTATAGTTCGCAGTATCTCTTCGGTCATGTAGCGGTAATCGTACTCTACCTGTATCGAGGTCTTTATTGGAAGCCCCACCAATATCTATCGTATCCAGTTCAGGGCAAACTTCTTCAGTTCGCAATATTTGCGCACAAAACGGCTAAGCTCCGACCAGTAATACATGTATC